>DATNMU010000357.1:0-6546 GCA_035602195.1 Candidatus Acidiferrum sp. | reverse complement strand
ACACGAAGAGACTCGGTGAACGAATGCAGACCGGCCTTGGTGGCGCAATAAACCGGTGAAATGGGCAATGGAACAAATGCCAATCCCGATGAAACGTTCATGATTGCGGCCTCTGATTTTGTTTTCAAATGCGGCAAGAATTGTTGCATCATGCGAATCGGCCCGCTCAAATTGATTTCAATCTCGCGAGTGATGTCTTCGAGGCTTCCAGCTTTGTCGTGAACATTGATCTCACGCATGATGTCCGGCGTTGTTGATCAAAATGTTGAGCTCGGGAAATTGTTTGGTGATCTGTTCGTAAAGAGTGGCGATCGCTTTCGGATCGGAAACGTCGCTTCGAAAGGTGTGAATTTTTGGAAAGGCCGCTTTCGCACGGTCCATCTTAGATTGATCGCGGCCCGTGATAAGAATCGTGTTACCAAATGCCGTGAGTTGTTTGGTAAGTTCTTAATCGATTCCGCTGCCACCGCCGGTGATCAAAATCGCATTGCTCGTGAGTTTCATAATTGAATACCCCGCTGCTGGGAGCGGGATCGGTAAACACCGGCGCGCGCAAAA
The DNA here is from genome assembly GCA_035602195.1 of Candidatus Acidiferrum sp. Lineage (GTDB taxonomy): Bacteria > Acidobacteriota > Terriglobia > Terriglobales > Acidobacteriaceae > Sulfotelmatobacter. Next base: position 5,988 of record DATNMU010000357.1, on the reverse strand, counting down.
CGTTCCTGGTCTGCTCCGTGTGCTCAACCGAGTGGTCATGCGGACGACTCATATGCCCCGCCTGGGGCGAGGAGACAGTCGATAAGCTCCAATTTACACCGCAGCTCAATTCAGCCAAATTCAAGTTGAAGCTTGCGATTCCTGCGGCAGTTACATCAAGACGGTAGACCTCACCAAAAATGGTTTGGCTGTGCCAGTCGTCGACGAACTCGCAACCATCCCTCTCAACTTCTGGGCCTCCGAACACGGGTACCTCAAGTTGCAGCAGAATCTATTTGGCATCTAGCTTCCCTCTGTACTCACAAATCGGCTCCAGCGACGGATGTTATGAGCAGGAAGAATTAGCAAGAAAACGACATCAGACCTGACGGAACCGAAGGCATAGACCGGATCCAGGAAAAATTGGACCGGTATCTGGCCGATACCTTTCCTTGGAGCGAAACCTTTACCTCGTCTGCTACTAACATCGTAGGACTCCATCTACCTCACGGTGGGATCATTCCTACATATCCTGGTGTAATCGGCGATCATCTGCTTGCGGGATTGTTCTGGCGTTGTCGATTTAATACGATTTGTGTCAGCGTCGTTCCGTGGAGGTCAAAAGGAGAAAGAAAATGCGACATTCTGAACGTAATGGGAAGATCACCGCCGCCGCTCTAGCCGTGACGCTCCTATTCGGATGGTCAGCCACCCCAGTGCTGGCCCAGGAACCACCGAACCGCTCGCCCGAGCAATTGGATAAATTGGTGGTTCGGATCGCACTCTATCCCGACCCGCTCCTAGCGCAGGTTCTCGCCGCCTCCACTTTTCCCGATCAGATTCCCGAAGCCGCCAAATGGGCCGACGAACACCATTACCTGACTGGCGACGAACTCGCCAAGGCCATTTCCGAGGACCATCTGTCGTGGGACCCAAGCGTGCAGGCGTTGCTTCCTTTCCCGTCTGTCCTGGAGATGATGGCTTCGGATATGAAATGGACCAGGGATCTGGGCGATGCTTTTCTCGCGCAACATCAAGACGTGATGGACGCGATACAGCGAATGCGGCAAAAGGCAAAAGATTTTGGCTATCTGCGGAGCAACGATCGAATCGTCGTAAGCGGCGGTCCGTACATTGAGATTCTGCCTGTGGATCCGGCATTCATCTGTGTGCCTGCCTACGATCCGCTGGTGGTTTTTTTTCCGCCGCGGCCGGGAATCGTCGTGGGCGCCGCTATCAGCTTTGGTTTCGGTGCCGTCATTACAGCGGCTTTCCGTCCGTGGGGTTGGGGAGTGTGCCGCTTTGACTGGGGCGCACACGTGGTGTTCATCAACAACGCGCCTTGGGGACGTATCTGGGCCAACCGCGGCGTCTATGTGCATCCCTACGGCGAGTTGCACCGGTGGGAGCCCGCAAACCGCATCGAAGGCCACAGGTTGATCGTGCGTAGTCCAATGGAACGACGGGCGGCCCGCTTGGGACTTCCACGTCCGATAGAGCACCACCACCGATAGAACCGCGGGCCACTCCCTTCCTCTTTTTTATAATGCTGCAGTTTGTTGTGCTGGTGTTGAGTACGTGGGCGTCCTCCTTATTTTCCGAGGAAGCATCACCGACGCTTCGTGGTACTAGTGCGAAAGTCGTATGCCCGCCTCTCACTCGTGGCCGCCCTGAACCTAGGCAGCACCTCGGAATCGGCGGTCATGCTTACGAGGAATTGTTCCACCCTCTGCGGTTCAATAGCATCATGAGAGATCACTGGTTTCGCGAGGGAATTTATGATCACGACTCCGTTGTTTATGGAACTTGAGGGTCTTCGCCACCGATGGGGATGGTTTCTGGTATTGGGAATCCTGATGCTCATTCTGGGAACGATCGCGCTCATCATCGCACCCGCCGCGACTCTCGGGACGGTGCTCGTACTGGGCTGGCTCATCGTGCTAAGCGGTGTGATAGAAGCGATCCACGCGTTTCGCATGCGCAAGTGGAGCGGAATCTTCCTTCACCTGATGGCCAGCATCCTGGGGATTTTCATCGGACTGATGATCGTCACACACCCGGTGGCAGGCGCACTCGCATGGACACTACTTCTTGCTTCATTCTTCACCGTAATCGGAATCTTTCGAGTGATTGCTGCCATCCGGCTGAAGTTTCCAAATTGGGGGTGGGCAGTATTCGACGGCGCGGTCACGCTGCTGCTTGGTATGTTGCTTTGGGTGCAGTGGCCGTGGTCCGGCCTCTGGTTCATGGGCGTTGCCGTGGGAATTTCCTTAATTTTCCGCGGCTGGTCCTATGTAATGTTGGCCTTCGCCATTCATAGTTTGCCGGTACCCTCTCACTCTCAACTCAGACAGGCAGCGTAAAGAGTCTGCTGGAAGGCCCAGACCGAGCGGGAATCGGTCTGGGCTTTTTCTCTTAGGTACGATGGTGACATATCAGGTGGCGGTCACCGGAGCGTGTACAACCGCAGCAATCCCTTCAAACTCGGTTAAGAGCTCCCGATGATAGCTGACAATGGTGACCTCGACCGCGTGAAGCCGCGCTATCTCGATCATTTCGTCGACAAGGTTCTCGACAGAAACCAGTTTCTTTCCGCAGAAAAAACAGTCCGTGGGCTCAAGGGAAAGATAGTGATGTTCCTTGCAGATGAAACCTTGATGGTGAAAATCCACACTAACGATCAACTTGCGGACAAGGAACAGGTTGCAAGCTTTGACAACGCTTCCGAGGCTGCGTGCAATCTCAGCGGGATTGTGTTCTTTCAGGTCCGCAATCGCTTTGATCTCCCGATCAGCTTTGTGGTCGCGAAGCGCGTTTTCGATCAGGCTCTTCCGGTCGCGAGGATCCGCATCAGGTGAGCCATAGATGCGGCCGATAATCTGTGCCTTGACAGTCGCGTGAACGAACTCTTCCAGCAGGTGCATGACTCGCTCCTCGCCCATTAGAACCAGGACGTCGAAGGACGAATCGTTGTAAAGGTGATATGCCTGTTGGGCAGTCGCCTTCAAATGTCGCTCGAGGTGCGTCAGGCGATGCCGCTGCGCGCGACCAGGAATCGAATCGTCCACGCGATCCGAGGGCACAAAGGACTGGATCCTGTCTTGTTCCTGGCGCTGTCCAAAGTGGTAAATCTGAAACCGGCTTTCCTGCTTCTCGATTTCGAGGAAGAGGACTCGCTCATTCTCCTCCAGAATCATCTCCAGCGGAACAATATAGGGGTCGGGATCAATCGTTAGCCTGTCCGTCGCGTGAACCGGGAGTTGAATGACACGGTCTAGTTCCCCTGCAGACTTGAAAATGATAAGCGTGTGGGAATCGTGCGGAACATAATATTGCGCGAGAAGTTCTTCAATTTCCTTCAAGTCGTGCGTGAGCATTTCCTTTTGTGCTTTGGGAATTGCTTCGATCAAGTCTTTCCGTCGCTCCAGTTCGCGAGTCTGTAGCGAGTGAAAGGACCTTGCCAGAGCTTTTTGTCTGGGCGCTACCTTGTCGGGACCCAGCTGCAGATAAAGACTCACCACAAGATTCTGATATTCCGCCTTGAGAAGGCCCTTGATCTCTTCTTTCGAGATTATGGCAGGCGCGTCGAGCCCCCTCAGCAGCCTGGGCGGGCGCTCAGCCCGCTCTTCGTGCCTCCTTTTCCTTAGCTCGCGCAGAGTCGCGATTTGTTTCTCGCGGTCTTGGAGGGCCTGCTGGTCGCTCATATCTGTGCCACCTCTTAGCGCCTCGATCGGGGGCCCGGGTATGGGAGTACACAGAATTAGGTCGACGAGTCCCAGCCATCGTCCGCCGAAACCGGTGCGATCATGACCACTACTTTTTGGCCAAGTCTCCACCCCTGCTTGTTGGGAATGCGGATCTCGGCGTACAACGGCTCCGCGCCCTCCACAGACACGGTCACCTGCTCCTGGTTGTCGCTGCTATACACGGGCTGACAGATGTCGCTGACGTTGCCGACGAGTCTTAGGCTGGCGGGACTCATAACACACCTCCAATTTCTTTTCTTTCCATTCGCAGTTGAGAAGCTTTGAGTTGCTCTTAACAACTGCGCGTTAGTGGCGGTTGACCTTGAGCCTGAAATCTGGCCGAAGGACAGAGGTCTTAGCTCCAGGAAAAAGCTCATCGTATTCAATGCCCAATCACCGCACAATCGCACGTGGGCATCATTTGACTTTCAGAGCAGGTACGTAGCCTCGGCTTACGCATGAGTCCGACTCGCGTATACGACTTCCGCTAGATGCTTCGCGTTGTATCCATTGAAACCTTCCTGCCGGCGCGCTATGCCGACCTTCGCAAAACGCGAGAATCCAAAGGCACACGTGCGACAACGCGTGTTCCACGGCCCAGGTGACTGCAGACATCGACCTTTCCGCCCAGGCTCTCGGCGCGCCGGGACATGCTCGTCAAACCATAGCCGCCGGTGGCGTGCGGACGACCGGGGGTCGCGAATCCACACCCGTTATCGTCCACATACAAGCGAACCTCTCGATTGGTGTAAAGCAACACGAGGCGAACTTTCGTTGCCTTTGCGTGCTTCAACACGTTGGCGAACGCCTCCCTGCCGATCCTTATGAGCTCGCGGCGGGCGTCGGGCGACAAGGAGTGCGGCTCCTGCTGCAGCGAGAGTTTCAATTTGACCGGTGTCGCGGTGAAGAACTGCTGAGCCAACAGCGATAGCGCTTGGGCCAGATCTTGTCCTTGAAGTGATTCTTGAGACAGCATCCAAATGGAACGCCGGGTCTCACGCAAACCGTCTTGGGCAACATCTTGTGCGCTGCGCAAATGTCTTTGCGCCATCTTCGGACTCCCGGGCATTTCTATCTCCACTGCCCTCAGTTGGAGCACGATCGCGGTCAGACTCTGAGATACCGTATCGTGAATATCCGCCGCCATGCTGGAACGCTGCTTTTCCAACATTTCTTCGCGCAGTTGCCATTCGGCATGTTTCTGATGGGCAATATCAGTCAGCGTTGCGACGGCTCCCACAATCTCGCCGGACATATCGTGGATCGGGCACGCGTTGAAGACGAGGTCGCTGCAACTCCCGGCAAGGTTGATCAGACGGCACTCTTTACCGTTCGTGTATTGGCCTCGCAGGGCTCTCATGAGAGGCCAGTCTTCCGCTGCAATGTGAGCTCCATTGACATCTAACAGTTCTCCCCAAATGCTCTGCGCAAGATCAAGTGGCTGTCCTTCCGGATCGAACCGCGCGAATTGCTTTGCGGCAGGGTTGGCAAGGATGATGGTTCCCTGTCGGTCAGACACGATTACACCATCTGGAATCTGGCGCAGAATTAGCTCGAGAAATGCCGATCGCCGGATGGCAGCGGGCAATTGGGGCATCTCAAGAATGGCCGCCTCGGCAGCGTAATCTTCGTTTGAAAAGGGTTGGCCGTCGACGACACTCAAAGGACGAGGCATGTCAAATACATTCTCTGCTTTCATGGCATTGCTCCCTTAATCATTCATGCGACCAGCGCCGAGTCGATTTCCACCAATCCTCTTCTTACGGCCACGTTAATGGCTTCAGTCCTTCCGGTGACCTTCAACTTCTCCAGAATATGTGTGACATGCACTTTGACCGTGGCCTCGCTGATGTCAAATAAACATCCGATCTCTTTATTACTTTTGCCACGAGCGATTGCCTGCATAGTTTCCATCTCGCGCCGGGTCAGTTCCCGATCCGTAACCCGCTTGGCCAACTTAGCGCCCACCGAGGGTGGAATCCAAGACCTGCCTTCGCATACGGCGTGGATACAGCCGACCAACTCCTCGACCGGAGCATCCTTGATCAGATATCCCTGAGCGCCAGCCCGAAGCGCGCGATAAATGTCCTCTTCGCTCTGAAAAGTAGTGAGAATGACAAGGCGGGCGGAGGGATCTTTCTCACAAATCTGAGCTACGGCCTGGATCCCGTCCATCACGGGCATGCGGAGATCCAACAAGGCGATGTCGGGATGTCGCGCGGAAAATTGTTCCACTGCTTCGCGCCCGTCCTTGGCCTCGCCA
>DATNMU010000356.1:0-4617 GCA_035602195.1 Candidatus Acidiferrum sp. | reverse complement strand
ACGGCCCGCTTCTTGCCTCCATCGAAAAGATCGAAGTTGAGATGAACGCCGAAAGTTCCGAAGTTGCGGGCGAGAAACGGAACATTGTTCTGGTAGCTGTAACGAGCGAAGGCTTCGACATCCGGCAGGTATTCACGCTTTGCCAGGCGAATCCCCGCAGCAGCCTGCTCCACTGCCGCTTGCGCTTCCGCAATTTCCGGATGGGACTCCAAGGCCAATTTCAGGCACTCCTCGCGCAGACAACTACCTGGCGGAGGTGAAACTTGAGGATCGAGAGCTAGCTCTTTTTCAAGTGGAAAGCCGACCGACTCGTTAAACTGCATCCGCAAGTCGGAGAGTTGCAGATCAGTGCTCAACAGTTCCTGTTTCGACTGGAGGGCCTGTGCCCGGCTCTCAATGAGGTCTGCGTCAAGGGTGCTACCGTATTTCACTTGCTGCACACGCTCACTCTGAAGGTCTTCGCTTGCGAGAATCTTCGCCTCGATCGCACTGCGGCGTGATTGCGCAATCAGGATCTTGTAATAGAGCTGATGAACTTTCAGTGCGATATCGTTCTGGACTCCGCGTGCCTTTCCGCGCGTCTCGTCCAGTTCAGCCCGCACGGCGTCGTTTCGGGCCTTCACCTTGAACAATTGGGTGAGAGGTTGTACGAGGCCGGTCCCGCTGGTCACGAAGGTCTGCCCTCCCTGATTAAGGATGAATGGCTGCGGAGGAATTAGACTGCCAGCCACAATACCGAGCCCGCCTGCGGGAATTGCGATGAACTGAGTGTCGGTAACGTGGGCAAGGGCGCTGTCATTTCTTACGAGTGGAAAGTACGCGCTTCTGGCGACTTCTTTCGCATGCTGCTTTTCGTCGACCTTGAATTCGGCTATCCGTACAACATGATTGTGCTTCAGGGCCAGTTCCACGGCCTCGCGAAGGGTGATAACTCGCGGCGAGATTGAAGCGGTTTGTTGTCCAAGCACAAAGCTGTGGCCCAAGGACAAGATGATGGCCATTAGCGCGACACGCTGGTTCACGGCTTAGCCTCTCCGGTTGGGGTAGAGCCCTGCAATGAGCCCAAGTCACGGAAGTTCATCGGCGATCGGTGTAGCATTGCGATCACAAACAGAACCCCGACACAGGTCCAAGCGACGAGATGGAAGGCATCAATAGACGTCAGCGCGTAGGCCTGCAGACGGACTTTGCCATCGACGATGCCCAGGGCTCGTCCTGCGGCCCCGGCCAATCCGTTCGATTTCGCCGCCAATCCTGCCGTCAGGTTTCGCACCGTACCTTCGCTAATCCAGTCGCCCCTCTGTACCTGGAGTCCCAGCAGGTTCGAATGCAGTTGCTCGTGCTCGGCTATGAAGCGGCCCATTACGGCCACGCCGATCTGCCCTCCAAACAACCGAACCGTGTGGAAGAATGCGGAGAACGTCAGTGCTCGCTGCGGCACCTCTAATGCTCCGGAAAAGATGGCCTGCAATATCAGGGACGAAACCAGTCCCATGAAGGCGAACGATTGTCCGACAGCCATGAGCAGCTCCGTCCGGAAATAGTTCTCGGCCGACCAAGTGCTGGTGAAATTGGCGTTTATAAGGCACGCGAACGCAATCGAGGCAAAACCGATGGCCATGAGCAGACGTGTGTCGAAGCCTCGGTTAAGAAGAATGGCACCAAGAAATGCCAGGAGGAGCTCTGGGAGTGCTGTCCAAAGGATTGCTGGGCCGATTTGAGCCGCGTCAAAACCGCGCACCGCAAGCGATTGCGGAATAATCAAGATAGTGGCGAGAAGAACGAAGCGAAAGACGAACAACCCAACCGCCAGCAAATTCGTGTTCCATTTGCGGAGGTAAGGCAAATCCACCAGCGGATTAGGACTGCGCAGGCGACGAACAAGACTGCAGATCAACAGAATGCTCCACCGATAAACAGAGCTGTGAACACCCCTGAGCGCCACCAGTCGAGCCGCTGTCCCTGATCGAGCGCGGCGAAGACCAAGGCGAAACCAGCACTGGCGTAGAAAACCCCGACGAAGCTCGGCGCAGTTCGAGATTTTTGTGGCTTCGGTGACTCAGGTATCCCGAAATAAACGCATGCCATCATCACGGGCGTGATGACTGCCGAGGTCCAGAACATCCACTCCCACGAGAGATGCTCCCGGTAGAAACCATAGAGAGAAGGTGCAAAATTGACGGCCCCTTCGACGCAAGTGGCGTAGAGTGCTACCGTGAACGCAAGATAGCGGAGGGGGATGTTGCGCAGGGCAAAGGTCAGGGTCAGGGGATAGAAAGTGCCGGAAGTCAAACCTGCGATCACGAGTAAGAAAATCAACAAGGTGTAGGTGTGGATTAACGGAAGTAGAACGGAAACCACGGTAAACATTGCGGCGGAAACCAGCAGAGTTCGTCGCGTTCCCAACAAGGCTCCCAGATATACAGTGAACGGCCCGATGAACATGATGGCGGCGTTGAATGCGCTCGAGATCCAGGCTCCGTCGTCAAAACCGATTCCCACGCTCCCTTTGAGATCCGCCAAACCGAGAGATAACAGGCGGCCAGCCAGTGTTACGATCCCAGCGCCCATGACGACGCCTAGAATTCCCAGAAGCGGACTATGAGACAAATCCGACGGCAGGGCGGCGACCATGGTGGCAGGGCCGCCCGGGCGCTTAGTCGAAGAAATCGTAATGGTCGTGGCACTCATGATTTGAGTTTGCTTAGTTCTTAGTTCGCACTTTTACAACCACAGACAGCCCAGGTCGTAACTGGGACGTAAGAGCCGAGCTATCGAGGCTGATTTTCACCGGCACCCTCTGCACGACTTTCGTGAAATTTCCGGTGGCGTTATCGGGAGGCAGAAGTGCGAATTGCGATCCGCTTGCCGGCGCAATCTGCTGAACCTTTCCTTGAATAACCTGACCGGGATAAACGTCGATACGAATCTCCGCCGTGTCACCGACTTTGAGATTCGTCAATTGGGTCTCGCGGAAATTCGCTTGCACCCAGCGTGTGTTCTCCACAAACGTGATTACCTGCGTTCCGGGGGAAACAAGTTGCCCCGGTCGTACCTGTCGCTCACCGACCGTACCGTCAGCGGGAGCAAGGATCTTGGTGTAGCCCAAATTCACCTGCGCCACCGCGAGTCCGGCCTGCTTGGCGTGAAGGTCTGCGAGAAGCTGCATTCCTTGCGATTCCAAAACAGCTTTGCTGCGCCTCTCCGCTTCGACCGCCAATTCATTACTGTGGAGGAGGGTTCGAGCCTGCGTGAGGTCGGCCTCGCGACTGGCGGCCTGAGCAGCGAACCGTTGCTCATCCGCTATGGCCGCCTCGACTTTCTGCTGAGTCGCGGAATTTGTCTTGAGGAGGGCTTCTTGTCGCGTGCGTTCTGCCTGGGTGCGCAATACGTCCGCTTGAACAGCTTCCTTGCCGGCCTGCGCTGCGGCGATCTGGGCGTTCGCCTGATCGATTCCCGCCGCTGCCCGCTCAATCCGTGAATCCTGGAGACTGCTTTGACGCCGATTATTTTCAATGGCGGCTTTTGCCGCTTCCACGGCAGCCTCAGCTTGCGCAAGCTGCGCTTCGTAGTCCTCAGCTTCCAGTTGAATGAGCACATCCCCTTTATGCACCTGCTGGTAGTCGCCTACATTCACCTCACGAACAAGACCGGGCACTTTCGTACTGAGAGGCGTGAGATCGCCGCGTACAAAAGCGTCATTCGTAACTTGCTCGCTCGCGCTGCCTTCCCATGCATTCCAGTTGCGCGTGAGCGTGACAATTACCGCCGTCGCCAGTAGCAGTACAAGAACAGGCGCGCCGTACTTTTGCCAAGTTGCCTTAAGCCGCGGAGGCTCGTGTTCAACGCGTGTTGGCGAAGCCGGCGAGACCGGTGCGGTTGCCATGATCAGTCCCCTCCTGTAGTCAGGGCTTCAACCGGTAACATTGGGACGCTGGTCATTGATATATCCTCAGATTCGCAAGTTGATCCCTTATCTTCTTTTGCTCCCATTAGCTGCGCTTACCTGGTAGGGCGCAGATCGCCAGCCCGGAACGTTCAGCGTGGGAGCAGGTTGGTTGTAGCCAGATCGATGATTTCGTCCCCTCTCCCGCTGAGAATCGCTCGCATCATGTACAAACTGAATCCCAACGCCTGCTCCAACATGATTGTGGGAGGCATCGAAAGCTCCTGTCGGTTTACCTTTACGTCCACGAGACATGGGCCATCATGATCAAGCGCAGTTTGTAAGGCCGGCCGAAGATCTTCCGGCACTTCCACTCGAATTCCCTTTATGTCGGCCGACTCCGCCAGCTTGGCGAAGTTGGGATTCACCAAGTCCGTGCCGTAGGAGACCCATCCGGCGGCCTTCATTTCCAGTTCCACGAATCCCAGCGCGCCATTGTTGAAAACGACAACTTTGACCGGCAGGTTGAGCTGCCGCAACGTCAACAGGTCGCCCAGCAACATCGCAATGCCTCCGTCCCCCGACAGAGTAACGACCTGTCGGTCTGGCGCCGCGGCCTGTGCGCCAATGGCTTGAGGGAGCGCGTTAGCCATCGAGCCATGGAGGAACGAACCCAGCAGCCGCCGTTTGCCGTTCATGCGCAGGTAACGCGACGCCCAGATCGTAGGCGT
>DATNMU010000355.1:0-2642 GCA_035602195.1 Candidatus Acidiferrum sp. | reverse complement strand
AAGTGAGTTCATGTCCTCGTCGCCATTTGAAATTGTGTGGCGCAGGATGGCAATTACTTTGTAGGAAATTCCGTCGATACGAATGTTTTCGCCGAGCGCGTTCTGTCCAGAGAAAAGCTTTTTCCTGACCGTGGAACCGATGACGGCCACGCGGGTGTGAGTGTAATCCTCCTGCTCCCCAAAGAACGTGCCCTCGCCGACATCGAGAGCGCGAATTTTCTCGTAGCTGGAATAGATCCCACGAATCCCATAGCTTCCGCTGCGCGTACCGAACGAGACGAGGGCTTGCTCATCTACCTCCGGAGAAATGCGAGTGAGCATGGGGCACTCGGCTCGCAGAAGCTCGAGGTCATCGCGGGTGATGCGAACTTGCGTACCCGCTTTGGTGCCTCCTGCTTGCAGGGAAGTGTGTCCTGGAAAAATGCCGACCAGGTTGCCGCCAAAGGTGCGGAAGGCGACCATCAAAGCGTTCTGGAAGCCGGAACCGTAGGCCAACAGCAAGACGACTGTAGCAATACCCCACGCCATGCCCAGCATGGTAAGGATAGAACGGCGGCGGTTGTGTTTAAGAGCGCCGAGAGCCTGTTTGCCCAGATCGCCAAACATACTTACTCCTGACGCAACGCTTCCACGGGAGGAAGCAGCGCTGCTTTGCGCGCGGGATAGAGTCCGGCTGTAATTCCAGCCAATGACAAAGAAACGATGGCAACGATGGCGGATGCGGGCACGATTCGTGGCGTATCGAAACCCTCCGGAGCTGGCAGTTGCGCCAGCAAGGTCACGAAAGCGGTGCATATAGCCAAGCCGATGCCGCCGCTGAATGCGGTGAGGAAGGCTCCCTCGATGAAGAATTGGGTAAGAATATTGCGATGGGTGGCGCCCAGAGCTTTGCGCAGGCCGATCTCCCGAGTGCGCTCGGTTACAGAGACCAGCATGATGTTGATGACGCCGATGGCCCCGAGGCCGAGCGTCACCACGCCCACCACGCCGAGGAACCAATCCATGGCATCGAAGATTTTTGCTACACGAATGGAGCCGTCGATGGTGTCCCAGTCTTCGAAAGCGTCGTCGATTTTAGGATCGAAGCCATGGCGACGGGCGATGATGGCGTGAACTTCGCCCTTGGCCTCGACGTGCAATTCTTTCTTGATGGGCCGGTAATTGATGAAGGAGATCGCATTTTCAGAATTCTGAGCTGTCAGGGGAAAGCTGCGACGCATGGTTTCGAAGGGAATAAATATGCGGTGATTGGTTCCGTTCTCACCCTCTTTGCCGATCTTCGGGATGACCCCGATCACTTTGAAATCGAGGTCGTTGAGCAGAATGGTGCTCCCCACGGCCGGTTCTCCGGGAAACATATTCTTTAGCAGCTCCCAGCCCACGACGGCGACTCGGCGATGCTGGAGGTTGTCCTCTTCGTTGAACCAGCGTCCGGGTTCGATAGGAGTGTTGCGAATCTGGCTATATTCCGGAACGACACCGAAAACCTGGCCGCCCGTCGAGCCGTAGTCGCTGACAGCGCGAATGTCATCGCGTTGCAATACTGGTGAAACCGCACGCAGAAATTTCGACTCATCCCGAATGGCGAAATAGTCGCCATAGGTCAAATGATATTGCTGGCCTGACTGATAACTGCCGGCGACGGCGGGAATGCGGCCGGGGAAAACAAACATTATGTCTTGACCGAGTTCCGCCAGGTTCTTGTCTTGACCGCTGCGGAAGCCCTCTCCCAAACCCACCAACAGCAGCAGAGAACCAACGCCCCAGGCGATTCCGAACATAGTGAGGAACGAGCGCAGCTTGTGCGCCCACAGAGTGGAGAGCGATTGGCGCACGATGTCGAGAAGTGTTCGCATAAGTTACGCCCCCACGCCTCCGGGAAGCGCGTGGGGGTCCCGGAAATTGCCAGGCGAGGGGTCTCAAGCCCGCCCGGCGATCTGATCAGTGGTACGCAACCGGGTCATGCGAAGTTCCCGGCTCGTTACCTGGTTAGACCCTAAGAACGGTAAAAAGGTTAGCCGCGCACGAAATCGAGTGAGATAGAGCGAAGTGATGCTTTGATCAGGAAAACGAGGAATCAGAACTCGAAGTATCCGCCTTGCGTCGAGCGAGGGCCATCGTCTGTACCCGTAGCCGGGAGCAACCCTAAGATTCCACTAAGACTTTCCCATGCGGCACGGTTGAGAGCAGGATCTGAAGCCACCAGATCTCGAATCATGTCCCAGGCAGCCGTGTTTAACGCGCCCTCCGGTGGAGGGCCCATTGCCAAAGATACCGAGCATTGTGGACAAAACGAAATGCGATGAGCCGTTGATTTTTGCCGGGGCTTGATACCGACGGTCTGCGCAAACATGTAGAGGGCGACGGATTTCTGTCCGGGCTGAAGCTCGCGATTACAGCGAAGACAACGCATGTTCTCCAAGAAACTCCCCCGGCGGCGTATAACGACAGCCAATTATGAATATTGTCCGCGCGAAGTTGCGGGGCGCAAGTGTATAGAACGATTCCGGCGGCTTGTGTTTGGAGATTCCTTACGCGACTGGAACCAAATTGGGCTCTAGGCAGATCTGCGCGCCTGGGGCACTCTGTTGCGATGAGTACTGCGAAAAATGGTCGGCGGACTCGGATACTGAGAAACGCTT
>DATNMU010000354.1:0-2671 GCA_035602195.1 Candidatus Acidiferrum sp. | reverse complement strand
GATGGCCTCAGCCATGATCGAGCGCGCCGAGTTTCCGGTGCACAAGAACAAAACGTTATAGGTCTTTTGCATCGCCGTCCTTCCCGCGAAGACCAAAGAGTATTTCCTTCACTTGCAGCACGCCGGGCCACAGCACGCACTCTGCGCCTCAGGCTTCACTCCGCGAATAAACGCACTCAGGAATTTACCGTCCGCTTGCGGCGCGATCGCGTCGACGTCAATTCCCTGCCCCGCCAGAAACTCCCGTGCGTCTTCGGCCCGGTAAATGCGCGTCGGCTCGATCTCGATTTTTTCAAAGCCAGCAGCCGCGAGCTTGCCCCGATAATCATTTTCTGCCAGCGCTCCCGCAATGCAGCCCACCCACGCCAGCACGCTCTGCCGAATTTCCGCCGGCACTGCGCCGCGCGTCACCACGTCGGAAACCGCGAACCGTCCACCCGGTTTCAACACGCGAAAGGCCTCGCGCAGCACGCGATCTTTATCGGCCGAAAGATTGATCACGCAATTCGAGATGATCACGTCGACGGAGTTATCCGGCAGCGGAATATTTTCGATCTCCCCCTTAAGAAATTCCACATTCGTCACGCCTGCTCTGCGTTTGTTTTCGTTGGCCAGGGCGAGCATCTCATCGGTCATATCGAGCCCGTAAGCCTTGCCCCTCGCCCCAACCCGCTTCGCCGACAGCAGCACATCAATGCCGCCGCCAGAGCCAAGATCCAGCACAGTTTCTCCCGCATTCAGTCCCGCCAGCGCCGTCGGATTTCCGCACCCCAGCGATGCCAGCAGAGCCTCTTCAGGAATCTCGCCCGCCTGCGCCGCATCGTAAAGGTTGACCGTGATCGGGTCGCAGCAACCTGTGCTTGCCGTTGCCCCGCAGCACGAACTTCCGCCGGATTTCACCCGCAGCGCCGCCTGTCCATATTTTTCTTTAACCACTTCTTTGATATTAATGTCGGTGGCTTCGGTCTGAGTATTTGCAGCGCTCATCAGTCTTCTCCTATTTACAAATGCGAACAATTTGTTCCGGCTTCACGGCCTTATTGCGCGTGCAGCACTCGGCATACAGAAATTGCAGCAACTCCTGCAACGCCCCCGTATTCGCGGTGTAGCGCAGAAAAGTCCCTTCCCGCTGGATTTCCACCAGGCCCTCGGTCTTCAATTTTTCCAGATGATGCGAGAGAGTCGAATTCGGAATATCCAGCTCCGCCTGAATATCGCCCACCACCAGCCCCTCGGGATGCGCCGACAGCAGCAACTGCATGATCCTCAGCCGCGCCTCCGTCCCCATCGCCGAAAACATGTCGGCATATTCCGCTACCCGCGCCTGATTTTTGGCCGCCGCTGTCCACATAGTTCGATATTACTAGAAATATGGTTTCATGTCAAGCTAGGCATGCCCTCCTCCGCACACCCCTGAATCTCAATCCCGCCCGCACTCTCGCCCCGCAACAACCCCCACGCCTCCCGAAACGCAAAATACTTCGACCTCTCCAGCTTCGGATACAGCCCCACGCTCCACATCCCCCGTATCTTTTTCTCCGGCAAAATGAACCACACATCCTCCGGAATCACATACGCCGCCGCAAAATCAAACGACCCCTTCTTATACGGACCTTTGCTGTCCTTCAGCGTGCACGAATATCCCTCTTTCCCTTCCTTGAATATCGTGGACTTCACCTGCACCCGCACAATCCGCGCCCCCTGATCCACCATAAAGTCGTAACCAGAAGACTCACCCCACGGCCTCGCCAAACTCAATCCCCGCTCAATCGCCCGCGCCGCAAACACCAACTCCGCCCACTCCCCCCGCTTCTTGCAGTTCTTAATCCCCATCCCCGCCATCCGATTTTTCTTCACGACCCTCCTTGAACACATCTCCCGTATCCTTGTCATTCCGAGCCAGCCGGAGCGACAGCGACGGCGCCGCCGAGGAACCTGCTTTCCTATCCGCTCATATAGGGACAGCCGCCCCGTCACGGTTCATGTAGGGACGGCCGCCCCCACCACAGCCCATGTAGGGACGGCCGCCCTCGGCTGTCCAGCCGAGCAACGCTCGGCAGCCCTCCACAAACTGATCCCTTGTCACCCCGACCCGGGATCACCACGCCCCAATAGAAAACGCGGCCCCTCTGGGCCGCGCTATTTTTGCAACTTACTCCACCTTCACACGCAATTGCGCCAATGTAAAGTCTACTAAAGTAGACATACGAAAGATCGGGAAGGGCACGAGTTCCACCCGTGCCCCATCACCCCTGCCCGTGTGGAGCGGACACTCTTGTCCGCTGCTTTTGATTTTGATCCTGAATTTGATCTTTGAAAATTCGATTCGCGTCGGCTTTGAAAGGGCGCGACTTCCAGTCGCGCCGCAAAGCCCAATACAATCAACAGCGGCTTCGGCCGCTGAGGCACGCGCTCCAGAATACCCTGTCATCCCGACCGAAGCCGGAACGCCAGCGACGGCGCAGCGGAGGGACCTGCCGTCCCGTCTCCGCTAAAAACGCCCTGTCATCCTGAGGCGCGTTTTTTGCGCCGAAAGCCTGCCCTGAGCGAAGTCGAAGGGGACCCTGCATTCTTATCCGCGCCCCCGCCGCCTCAGGGAATTCTCCCCGCGCCGCCGGTCAGTCGAGGAGGTGACATCGGGAAGGCCACGAGTTTCACACGTGCCGCATCA
>DATNMU010000353.1:0-11553 GCA_035602195.1 Candidatus Acidiferrum sp. | reverse complement strand
AGCAACCGGGAAGAGACACCAGCGTCTACAGAAGCCGAATCCGGCCCGCTGCCGGCGAATATTTTCTCTAACTCATCGATCCACAGGACACACGGGGCAAGCCCTTCAGCCACCTCGAAGACCTTGCGAATTCGCTTTTCCGTTTCGCCAATGTATTTATCGTAGATTGCGGCCGTATCAAACTTCACCAGCGGCAGATTCCACTCGCCAGCGATCGCTCGCGCACCCAGTGATTTTCCGCACCCTTGCACTCCCAGGATAATCACCCCGTGAGGCGGTTCCAGACCGAAATCGCGTGCCGCGTCCTCCCATGACCCGCGTCGCTGCACCAGCCAGCGCTTCAAATTATCCAATCCGCCGAGGTTCGAAAAAGATTCGTCCGCTTCCACAAACTCCAGCATCTCCGAGCGCCTGAGCAAGGACTTCTTGGTTTCCAGCACATCACTCGCGATTTCGGGACACAACGAATACCTCATCACCAGCGCCTGCGAGATGGCCCGCTCCGCTTCTTCCTCGGTCAGGCCGCGAAGGCTCTCCACCACGGAGTCGTAGCCCTTAGGATCCAACTTCCGTTGCAGCGTGTGGTTCCTGGAGATTCTGACGACCACCTCGTCAATGATCTGACGCAAGCGCCGGCGGTCGGGCAGAGGCAGTTCGAGAAATTCCACCAATCCTTGCAACTCGGCGGGAATCTCGATCTTCGGCGAAGTGAGAATGATGGTGCGGCGGTGCTCCGAAAATTTTTGCCCCACATCGCGTATACGCCGAACCACCACTGGCTCATCCATGTGGCGATGCAGGTCCTTCAAAATGAAGGCAGCTTCCAGCGAAATTCCCTCGAGGTTCGCCAGCATCTGCGCCGGTTCTTGGCTGTTATAGATAGCCTTTGTGTTAATCAGAGCTTCCTGGGCCGCCGCAGCGCTATAAGTAGAACTCAAGCCGCGGACTTCGGGAACGATTTCACCCACATCGCTGCCACAGCGCACGAGTCCGCTCGCGATCGTCCACTCGTAGGCCGCAAGATTCAGGGCGACGCAGGCTGCGCGAACCAGCCGAACTGCGCGGACTTCCTCGACACTCTCAATCGCAACGATTGGAGTTGAGGAATCCAGCAGCACTTTCAGCCGGGCCAGAGGATCGGGGATCACAGGCCATGCCATAGGTTTGACCGGTCAAGACATGCTCCCATATAATCATCAATTCGGTACTCCCCGAATATCTTGCTGTTCACACGAAGGTAACGAAGCAGACATGGCTAATCATTTTTCGGCGCTCAAGCGCGCCCGTCAGACCACGAAGCGAACTGCCACCAACCGCGCCAACAGCTCCCGCCTGCGCACCGCGCTGCGAACTCTACGTGAGACCATCGAGAAGGGCGACAAAAAAGCTGCAGAACAGACCTACCGCGAGACCGTATCCGCGCTCGATAAGGCGATCCAGAAGGGCACCCTACACAAGAATACCGCCGCGCGCTACAAATCGCGGCTGGGCAAACGCGTAGCTGCTATTAAATAGCTCTCGGCGTCCAACTTCCGGTCCGGCGTCACAGAATCGTTCTCCCGCACTTTCTGTGTGCGGACGGGTCTGTATGAAGTTAACAATTCCAGCCAACCGCAATCAGCCAACCCGCATCTAGCACGCGTTTCTCGGTGGAATCAGCCCGGATCCCCCGCAGAGGCGTGAGCAAAATCAGCCACGCTAATGTGAAGGCACCTGCAGTCGCCGGCGACTTCGTCTTCTGTCGCCTCAACCTGCGGCCTCGCTCTCCTCGCCGACCAACAAAACTCGGTGTCAAAAAAATCAAAGGAGTAAAGAAATGCGGCATTTTGCAGCTGGTTATCGTGCTCTTCTGCTTTTCACCTCTTTCTCGATTGCTGCTTGCCTACTCGTAACCACTATTGCTCTGGGGCAAAACACCAACTCCAAGAAGCCCCTCTTTGGCCGCGAAGTGATCGTTGACAACCAGCGCATCACTGGCGAACCCAGTATGTCCATTGACGGAGAAGACCGAATCTATGTTTCGACACCCTATGGTTTCGCCACCACCGCCAGTTTTGTGTGGCGTTCCGTCGATCACGGAATGACCTTCCACCTGGTTCCGGGCAATGCGCCGCCCGTAGGTAAGCCTCTGGTCACTTGCGTTGGCGGCGGAGACTCCGGATTGGCTCTGGATTCGGCGAATCGGCTTTACTTCGTCGATCTGCAAGGCCTTACGGATGTAAGCAACAGCGTTAGTTCAGACGAGGGTTCAACCTGGCTGACCACATGCAACGCGGCCAACGATAGCGGCGTGGACCGGCCGTGGATAGCCGCGTTCGGCGATCCACAAGCAGGCGGCGCGCTCTACCAGACCGTAGACCAGGTTGAGCAATGTATCGGCGCGTGTGAGCCTAACTTGGGCGAGGTAGGCAGCAATATCGTGGAGATCACGCGCTCTCAGGACGGAGTCACCTTCAGTCCATTGCCTGCGCAGCAGATCGAACCAGACGGAATCGTTTCTGGAATCGTAACCGACTCCAGCGGCGGCGTTTACATCGCTCACACAGCGTTGGTTGATGCCACCGGAAAATTGACTAACGGATCGGATGCAAACGGAAGCAGCAACGCGATCGTAGTAGTTCGGTTCCCCAACGGATATAACCAGGCCACTCCGACCGTATTGAATGGACAGACCTTGTGCCAGGCTCAACCGACTCTCTGCACCATGGAAGTGGTTTTCCGCGGGCCGCTCGATAGCTCCGGCAACAGCACCATTACAGTGGGTCAGGATTTCGCGCCCATCGCCATCGACCGCGCCGGAAACCTATACACCACTTGGGCGCAGGCTGCCGTTAACGGTTCAACCGGCCAGGTGAGTGGAACCAGCCAGATCTACCTTGCGGTTTCCACCAACCACGGTGCTTCGTGGGGAGCGCCGGTGCAAGTGACCGCCGCCACTCCCACCCTACTCACTAATCTTTTTCCTTCTGTCACGGCGGGCGATCCTGGACGCGTGGACGTTGTTTGGTACGGGACGCCAACGCTCGGTTCCTGTCCTAACCAGCCCTGCGGATCAAGCGCCATCACGGCGCACTGGTCAGTGATGATGGCGCAGAGTTTGAATGCCATCGTGAATGGACAGCCGAACAGTAAGCCTACGTTCACAACCACACCCGTTTCCGAGGTATCGAATCATTACGGCGCAATCTGCACGTTTGGAATTTCTTGCACCACCGGCGGCGACCGCGGACTGCTTGACTTCATCACCGTGACAGTTGGTTTAAAAGGTGAAGCGAATGTGGTTTGGGCCGATGCCGTAAATCAGAACGCTTCAGGAGGAACTTCTTCTGCCGTGATCGGCTTCAACCGCCAGTATGCGGGCCCCAGCGTGTACGCCAATATTGGACAAGTGAGCGGCACTGCGCCTGCCAGCGGGCACGCGCCGGGTTCTCCTGACGCAATTTATTCCGCGGATAGCCTGGCCATCAACGCATCACCGAACTTGATGTTGAGCGGTGCTTCGGTTTCGCGTCCCGATTCACAACACTACAAATTCACCATCAACGTGCAGAGTCTTAGCACGCTCTTGGTTTCCCCTGCCCTGGGTGGCACCGATGGAGTTTGGCTGGTGCGCTGGGAAGTACCCGATCCCAACGGGGCGGGCCACACTTACTTCGCGGCCATGGAGTCAGACAACGGAGGAGCGCCCAGTTTCTTCGACGGCGAAACCTCAACTCTTGCCAATGGCCAGGGATTCTTTCTCACGTATCCGCCGGCCCACGCGATTCAAGGCAACTACAAAAATTCGCCGAGCGGAGGGGTCATCACTTTGACGGTTCCGATTGCCGACGTTGGCGGCAGTTCAAACGCAGCACTTTATTCTCTGACCGGCTTGAGCGCGACGCAGTCGGCACCATCCTCCACAAGTCCGGTCTTCAACCAGATCGATGCTACCGCGCCATTCGACTTCACTCCGTAGTTAAAGCGAAAAAGCGGCAGACTCACAAGTCTGCCGCTCTTTTTTTGAAGACGTCCTAAACGCTGCCGGGCTCTCACCTGGTTTCACCGAAAGCGTGGGAGCAGGAAGCCCGTATGTTGGCAATGCTCCTGAAAATCTGCCCCGAATTGCGCCGCAAGCATACCTTCTTCCCTTCTCGCTTTAATCCAGTAGCCCAGAATGATCAGGCAGACTCCCAGCATGCATCGCCATCGGTCAATCCCGAGTGCCGATCCAATCGCAGCCAAATCCAGCCCGGAATAAATGGGATGCCGCAGCCTCGCGTAAGGGCCAGTGCGGATGAGCTTGTGATCTTCCTTAATTGTGATGCGGGCGCTCCAGTATTGCCCGAGATGCCACCGCGCCCATAACGCCAGTGCAATGCCGGCCCATGTAAGAACCACCCCAGCAATTGCTAACGTGTATGTGCGAGGAATGAACCGCTGACCGAGAATACCGATGTCCGCCTCGTCCATGAACAAAAGAGCAAAACCGGCGATCTCAAGCACGAGGATGCCGTAACGCGACCCAAACGATTCCCTCCGCTCGGTACGCCTGGTCTTGAGCGCGCCCGCGGCCCAATACGCGACGAATACGATCCAAGGGCCTTCGATGAGATAACGCCACGGCATTCGCAATCCTTATGTTGCTAACGGAATGTTGATAATTGACAGGTGAGAGCTGACTGCGATTACACCGGCAACTGTTCCTGCATCCACCCAGGAGCTTCCAGCTTCGGTTCGCTCGTCAAATCAATCACCAGACGTTCGAGAACCATGCGTTTGCTGACAGGATTGGAGCGCAGAGCCAGATCAGCTTTGGCCACGAGACGAATTGCGCGCGTCAGATCGCGGCGGGATTTGTAGCGGCGAGCCTGCTTGATAATGTCGTCGGCGGCAAACGGAGGCACGCGGAAGCCCTGCCAGAGTGCGGCCCAGAGCATCCGCTGGTCACGCACGTTACGCTCCAGAATCACCAGCATCTGGCGGAAGGTTTTGGCCAGCATGTAGATGTGTCCGATGGCGGCTTCCTCGCCCTCGCCGGAAGACAGAATCGCATCTAGAATTTCCAGCGCCCGCACTCGCTCTTTTGCGGAGATGGCGTCAGTTAACTCGTATAGCGAGCGCTGCTTGGCAGCCAGTACCATGGTTTCCACGTCGCCCAGCGTGATGCGGTTCTTCGCGCCGACGTAGAGCATGAGCTTCTCCAGTTCATTGGAGATCATCATCATGTCGCCGCCAAGCGCATCGACTAACTCGCGGGCGCCATCGGCCTCGATTTTTACCGGCACGTCGCGGCTGGCGCAGTATTCGGAGATCCAGCGCACCGCTTCGCCTTCTTCCACGCGCGCCAGTTCGACGATGCCGCAGTACGGGCCCATGGTTTCGCGGATGCGCTGGTAGCGTTCTTTGTCCTGCATCTCCATGCGGCGCACGTCGGCGGGAATGCTGATGTGGTCGGCCACAAAGACGATCAGCGCATCGGGATTCGGATTCTGGCAGTACTCCTCGATCGCCGACAGCTTCTCTTCGTTCGATCCCCGGCCAAAAAGATTCTTCACCCCACGCACAAAAAACACTTGGAACGGCGCCATCAACGAGGGCGTGCGGGCTCGGTCCAGAACCTCGGCCAGATCATTTTCTCCCAGGTCGAATTCGAAGATGCTGAAGTCCCGGAGATCGACTGGCACCAGATGCTCGAGGATGGCATCGCGGAAGCGCTTACGGAAGAAAGCCTCATCTCCAACAAATACGTAGGCCGGACGCAGCTTACGCGATTCGACTTCGCTGACAAACCGCTCGGCTTGGGCAAACGCACGCATTAAAAGATATCCACAGAGTGAGACTTGTTTACGGCACTTTCGCGTCGTTGGTCGCTTGTCGTTGGTCGTTCGCTAGTGATTCGTCGGCCAACGACAAACGACCATCGACTTACGCCTTCCTCAAACCTTAGCATCAGAACCCCTCCAGGATGTTAGACACCAGGGTTCGCGCGAAATCCTGAGACAGTCGCCGGAACGCCGGCGAGTCTTCCTCGAAAAAACTAGGCAAGTCTTGCGAGACTTCATACTGTTCGCGAAACAAATACGACGGATTCTGGTACAGCACTCTCCCCTGGCGGTCGGTCAGCGACACCTTCATACTGACCACCACCAAAACGCTGGCAGCCTGTCCAGTCGTGGAATTGTAAGTGAGCGGCGATGCCGAAGTGGAAAGCACAGTTCCGCGCAGCGTTGCGTCGGCGGCCTCGCTGGGGTCGTTGAGAATGTGATAATGGGTGCGCGTGGTGAATTCGCGCACCACCGACGAGGTCAGCATTTGTTCAATGCGGTACGTGCGGGTCTCGTTCACAAAAGCAGGAACCGCAATCGTCTTAACGTTTTCCGGAAGCTGCACCGCATGCCCGGCCACGTGATATCCGCAACCGCCACTTGCAACTAAGGTCAGGCAGGCAAATGCAAGCCTGGCAGCCCGCCACGATTTCATTGGATCTTTCCCAGCGGTCGAGTTGCAATCATACTCTCCGCGCATTCCACCGCCGTGATCGCGGCAACGCGCAAATTGTCCACGGCTGCCCAAAGCCAGATTCCGTTGGGCCGGCTCGATTCACTCTTCAGCGTGACAAAAATATCGGGCTTACCGGCCGTGTTCACGTTGCTCGGCTGGGACTCGTCTTCGCCGATTCCCGCCATCGTTACATGATCCCCGCTGAGGGCCTGCGATAATTTCTCTTCGTTGACTGGTTGTTCCATCTCCAGAAAAATGCCTAGCGCATGACCATGAAAAACTGGAGGCTGAACCATCAGCAGCGCTGGTTGCGGCGCATCCGCGCCCGCCAGCGCACGGTAGTGCTGCCGCACGCGCGCTTCCAGCGAATCGAGCGATAGCTGCGATTTCTGTCCGTAACGCGCAACCATATTGAAAGCCACTTGCGTATCGAAGACATCCTTAGGCAGCGGCTGGAACGATAAAAGATTGACGGTCTGCTGGTGCAACTCATCCATGCCCTTTTGGCCCTGCTCAGAGGCCGGCTGGAAAACTGTGGCCGCAGCACTGCGGATCGCGCCCGCTTTCCGCGCCCGCAGCAGCAGCAAAGCCACAGTCACAGCAGCCGGATGTGCCACCACGCAGGGAGCCGGTTGCAACTCCGGCTGCCACATTTTTCCGCGCTCGCGCTCAATCCATACGGAGCGCACTTCGGCGCCAGGCTCGTCATCCAGAGCGCCGGAAAGATCGATAATCGCGCTACCCGCGTCACGAGCGCGTTTCCAGTTCTTTCGCGTGGACTCAGCATCTGCTGCAAAAAAAGTAAAGTCCACATAGGTAAACCGCTCCGAGCGCAGGCTCTGGATGAAGTTCATTTGGTCGCCGGTCGCTTCCAGCTGCCCGATCGCCTCATCGTCATCGAGTAGACGAATATCGACTGCGGGAAAGTTGCGTTCGCTAAGCATTTCAGCGACTTCCTTTCCCTTGAGCGAGCCCGCGCCTACAACCGCCGCCCGGTAAAGCTGCCCTCGAGAAGAGGTGGACAAGGACGATGCTGTAATCTTGTGTGGAGCACTCATGACGTCAGCGGTGCCTCCTTATAAGTGGGTGGTGGAGGCTGCTTCCGTCGACGGAAAATCCATTGCAAACGCCAAAATACTCCAGAAAAAGTGTAGAGCAGTGCAATGACGAAGAGCGTTGGCCGCGAAAACTGCCAGACCATCGCGATCAGGAATGCAAGAAAAATAATAAGGCGGAATGGGTGGCGCGAGCTGAAGTCGATGTCCTTGAAACTGTAAAAGCGCCAGGTGCTCACCATCAGATATCCCACCGCGGCGACCATCGCCAGCCAGGTCATCGCCGTATACCAGGATCCCAGCGGCACGCCGGCTTGAAAATGAACGACAGCCGCAATTACACCTGCGCCCGCCGGAATCGGCATTCCTACGAAATATTTCTTCCCCGGCCGGCCGGGATTGGAAGGCTGCGGGTTCGACGTGATGTTAAACCGCGCCAGGCGGCTGGCCCCAGCCATCAAAAACAGAAAACTCGCAATCGCCCCCAATTGTGTGAGCTTGATATTCCAATCCGTAAGCTCAACTGGAGGCATTAAGTGAAATCCCCAGGTCCAGGCCAACATTGCCGGAGCCACGCCGAAGGTAATTACATCCGCCAGCGAATCGAGTTCCTTGCCGAAGTCGCTGCTGGTACCCGTCATACGCGCAACCCGGCCATCGAGGCCATCGAACAACACGGCAAATCCAATTGCCTTCGCAGCGTTATCCAAGTGCCACGTAGCTAAAGGACTCGCATGGACGACCTCAAGAATGGCGTAGAAGCCCGCCGCCATGTTCCCGCTGGTGAAGAGCGAAGGGAGAATATACATTCCCTTGCTCATGCGGCGGCGCCGGCGCTCCTCGGGCCTGCGTTCTGGAACTGGAGTCTCCATCAGCGAGTCCTTTCGGCGGCAGAATAGCGCTGGGCTCCTGCGAGTTCGTCCTTCGGCTGTGAGTAGGCCAGGATGCTCGCACCACCTCGAACTCTGTCGCCAACTTTCACCTGCAGCGCGGCCGCCGCGTCAAAGAGGACATCAACGCGAGATCCGAATTTAATTAGCCCCACCCGCTGCCCTCGTTCCAAACGATCTCCAACCTTCGGATAAAAAACAATCCTTCGCGCCAGCAGACCAGCAATCTGTTTGAAAATCACGACCTGGCCTTCGCCTTCCACGCGCACAATATTCTGTTCGTTCAGCTCTGCCGAGGCCTGATCCATGGCGTTCAGATATTTGCCCCGCTGGTAGCGAACTTCGCGAACTATTCCACCAATCGGCGAACGATTCACATGCACATCGAATACGCTCAGGAAGATGCTGATGCGAGTTCGTTTCTCGCCATCGACCATTACGATGGAAGCGTCCGTCACTTTGCCATCCCCCGGCGAAACGATGGCTTCCGGATCCTGCGGAATTACTCGCTCCGGATCGCGAAAGAACCAAAGGAAAAACGCTGCTAGAGCCAGCGGTGCTAAGGCCCACGCTGGCTTCGCGAACCATCCGATCAGCACTGCTGCCGTAGCCAAAGCCAACGCGTAGAGGTAGCCGTCACGAACCATGGGAATAGCGATCTATTATAGAAGAGTTGAGCGGCACTCGCTCACTTGGACTGAGAAAGTATGTAAGTCCAAATAAAGAAAGGCGCCAAGCAGCGCCAGTGGGTGAATACAAGACCAGTGCAGCGGCCACAGCCGCCTTCAAGATGGCCAGAAATTACGCTACCTGAATTCCGTACTGCTGCCGATACTGCCGCTCAATGGATTGCATCTGGTCTTTGAGCCGCAGCTTCAGCTTCTTCAGCCGCACTTCCTCTAGCTTTTCATCTTCGCTGAGATATCGTTTTTGGGTGAGAGAATCAAGACGAGTGGAGTATTGCAGGTGTTCCTGAGCCAACTTGCGGAATTCATCGTGATTGGTCAGGAGAGTGTCATTCGGAGTCAGCATCCATCAGACCTCCAACCGGGAATTTATAAGCTCAAACTATCACAGGCCCAAAGTCGGTTCAATGCCAAATTTATGGTGCAAATTTCGCAGCCTGAGTACCCCCTTAATTGAGAGCCAGGCGACATAGAAACGCATCTTCGGGAGGATCGGAATAGTAACTTTTCCGTATACCCGTCTGTTCAAAACCAAACCTCCGATATAGCGCCAGGGCGCCAACATTCGACTCGCGGACTTCCAGAAATATAGATTTCCCATCTTCCGCTCGTGCTTGCGCAATCAGTTTCTGCAGCAGCAGCGTGCCCGCTCCCTGTCGTCGCACGGATGGGACAACTGCCATGTTTTCCAGCTCCCATTCGCTGCCAATGCGGCGCGCCACTAGAAGTGCCAAAAGTTCGGATTCTTCACCGCCGGCCTTCTCTGACTGCCCGGCGGATTCGTTCTCCACCACCCAGGCAAAATGTTTGGAGGCCAAGTTATGATCCGTGTCCGGGAACAAGCGTTCGTATTGACCTTGCGACCAGTGAGCTGCACTCGGGCTTTGAAGCTCGACCTTCATCATGGCGGCGACATCAGCGCTATTTGCCAGTCGGACGCGCAAAATTACAATCCCATCTTTTCGAGAATTTCCGCGTCAGTGCGGCGAATGTAATTCGCTTCCAAATCCTTCGGCGTGACTGTTTGCCCCAATCGAATTTTGCGCCAACCCAAACCTGCGACATCAGCCGCGGAGATCGGCGAAAGCAGTGAAACCGACAGCCCTGCGATTCGAGCTATTTCGGCGAGAGCGGGGTCCGGTGTCAACACCCGAAAGCCTCGCGCCTGGGCGAGGAATTCACGCCTGCTCAGCATATGCTCTCGTGGAACAAGGCCATCCCTCGCGGGAATTTCGTACTCTCCCACGTACACGTCGCCCCGGCCCGCATCCAACGCAGCGATTATTCTTCCTTGCGCGCCGGCGGCGAAGACGCAGACTTCCAGCAGAGACACTGCCGCTATCGGCTTGTCCAGAACCTCAGCCAAAGCTTTGACCGCCGCCAATCCGATTCGCAAACCGGTGAACGACCCCGGCCCCGCGGCCACGGCGAGGCTTCCAATATCGTGCTTGGTAAATCCGTGTTTTGCAAGCAATTCTGAAATCTGGGGAATAAGCTGCGCAGAAAACGTGCCTCCCACCAGAGCCACAACTTCAAGCACATCGAGATCCTCGCCTTGGCCAGGCCGATCTTCCACTCGCGCTCGCGCCAGCGCGATGCTTCCCTGCCTGGCTGACGTGTCGATAGCGAGAAGAAGCATGGAGAGAATTGGTCAGTCGGACGCTTGCGAATAACGAATTTGCAGCCTCAGTACTCAAGAAGGCCGGCCTGCATAGTCATCGCCGGTTCATGGATGCTTATCGAGCCCCTCGACTAATTCGAGCAGAACGCCCCCGCTGCTCGAAGGATGTACAAAGACATACTTGTGGCCGCCCGCACCGGTCTTGATCTCATCCGACACCAGCCGCACTCTATCTTTTTTCAGCCGCTCGACCGCGGCCGTCAGATCTGGAACCCGCAGACATACATGATGCAACCCCTCGCCGCGCTTGGCGATGAACTTCGCGATGGTTGAATCTTCCGAAGTCGCCTCCAGCAATTCCAATCGGCTCTCGCCCACCGGAACCATTACCAGTCGCACCTTCTCCTGCGGCACGGTTTCTTCCGGAGAAACGCTCAGCCCTAATTTTTCATAGATCGCCTTCGCCGCCGCCAGCGACTTCACTGCAATCCCGATGTGATCAATCTGCGCCATCAGCTTTTCCCTACGTTGGCCGTAATCTCCTCCACCAGCGTGTACGGATCGCGTTTGTGCTCGGCCACCTCGGCAGCATAGCGCGCCATGTTGCCATCGGTCATCTGTGCGCGAGCTTTTTCGAGCATCGCATCGCGCAGCATCTCCACCAGCCGTTCCTGCCAGTTTTCGACGCTCTTGTTCGTCGCCAGATTCTTGTCTTGAAGATAGGCCTCGTATTTCGCGACGGCTTCCGCTAATTCCTCGATCCCGGTTCCGTCACTGGCAACGGTCTTCACGATCGGCGGCGTCCACCCATCGCTGCG
>DATNMU010000352.1:0-5395 GCA_035602195.1 Candidatus Acidiferrum sp. | reverse complement strand
CTACCAGAACGGTGACTGGAGCGTACGACCCCGCTTCTGGCACATGCTTCGCCATTTCCTTCATGACAAGCGGATTCCCGATCACAAGCCGCACGATCTTCGGCGTGGTGAGCCCCGTTTCTTTGCGTAGAATCGCGCCATGATCAAATTCCGTGAACAACATCAGTCCACTCTTGCCTAGGTTTCGATCAATCACCTCTTTCAACTGAGCGAAAGTGCCTGCTTGCTTGGACGCTTTCGCGAATTCACCCAAATCCAGCCGCCCAACCGCATCTTTCAGTGCGGCCACGACAGCTTCGAATGGCATGGAAGATGTCACGCTAAAACGCTCGATCTCGAATCTTCTGATGGACATTGTCATACTTCCTCCTTGCATCAAGGCACTGTTCTCGAATCGACCCGTCTAAATCTCCACTGGGACGATGGCATCGTCGGCAGGCGGGGACTCGACCACGAGCACCTCTTCCGTGCCGCGATACTCTAGATCGTGTCCCCTCGTGCCAACCTGGTGGTCCATACCCGTTTGCCGATGAACCGATGGTGCCGCATCAAGGTTAGTTCTGCAGAAATCGCAGGGTCTGGTCGAGAAACGCGCTGTGATACTGGAAGATAGCTCCATGTCCAGCATCAGGAAAAATGCTCAACTCAGAGTGTGGCAGCTTGCGCGCTAACTCCACCGAATTGATCGATGGCACCATCACGTCGGTGTCACCGTTCGCCACCAGCACTGGGTGTTGGATACTGTCCAACGAGGTCGGCTTAGGCGCCATGCCCCACTTGGTAATCGCGGTCACCTGAGCAACGATGGTCTCTTGTGTTGCCGGCAGATCGCGGTCCTGTTGTCGAGCGGCTAGACGCTGGAGAAATTCCGCAGCCGCCTTCTGGCTATCTTGAGACTGTGTGAAAAAGAGCGACTGCTTCGGATGCTTCTTCTCGGCTGTTGCCTTAGCCACCGCGTTCTGGAATACCGCGCCCACGTTGCTGACCCCTTCGCCGCCGGCGGCCGAAGTACCTGCCAGAATGATTCTGCGCACGAGATCGGGATGTTTTTGCGCGATGACTTGAGCAATGAAACCACCGAGCGAGAAGCCCAGCAGGTCGGTCTTCGTAAGTCCTAAAGCTCGAATGAAGGCCACTGCATCCGTTGCCATTTCCTCGATGGTGTCTGGCGTTGTGCCCTTGGAGCCTCCGACGCCGCGGTTGTTGAAGGCGATGACGCGGTGTTTCTGCGCTAGGCTGTCAATCGTTCTCGGGTCCCAGTCATCGAGAACCGCTGTTAAGTGGTGAAGCAATACGACCGGAAGGCCGTTCTTTTGGCCGGTCTCTCGATACACGAAGGAAGTCCCGTTCAGGTCAACCGTCTTGGTAACCGCGTCAG
Organism: Candidatus Acidiferrum sp.; assembly: GCA_035602195.1. Classification (GTDB taxonomy): domain Bacteria; phylum Acidobacteriota; class Terriglobia; order Terriglobales; family Acidobacteriaceae; genus Sulfotelmatobacter. The sequence continues at coordinate 4,017 of DATNMU010000352.1, read as the reverse complement.
CATAGGTATTAGCCATCGTTCTATCTCCAATTATTTAATTTGAGGTAGACAGACGCATCGAATAGATGGCGGTCGTTGGCGGTTCTGAGTTCATCCAGAGAATATGTCTCTACCATCGCGTGTCTTTCGAGTCTTGCCTGTCAAATGCTTGGATCGCGCCCGAGACCGATCGGTCGCATATAATTTCACAATAGAAACCTTTGTTGGCGTTATAGGATGTTTTATTTGGGATATGCGACCGACCGGTCGCAGGAATTGTCTTCCCGGAAGCGGCAGTCCCGTAATGCATCCGGGGACCGCTCGGTCTCATCCAAGGCTAGCACGGTTCGTGATCAGCCCTAACCACACAATCATCGAACCCCGGAAAGGAATGCCGAGATGCACAAGATATTGTTGACCGCGGTCATCGCCCTGACCGTTTTCGCCGGATCTCTCGCGGCTGCTCCTCCCACCTACAAAGAGCCGCTGGACGCTAAGACGTTTGACACGATCAAATCAGAGTTCAGCAAGCTCATGGAATTAGCCAACCGGCACGATTTCAAGGCTTTGCACGAGATGTTCTGGCAATCCCCCTCGACCCTTCTGGTGGCGAAGAACGCGATCTCCTCCGAGGGCAATTGGGCAGGCTTCTGGGGCAACGAGGCAATCGATCAGAAGCTACACGACATCGGCACCTCTGGCCCGGTCGTCCTCGAGCCGGACTATTCGAAGCTCAAGGTCGTCGGCCTAACGCAAGATATTGCGGAGTCCTACGTCCCCATGAACATCACGGTCTCCTATGCGGGGCAGGACGGAACGCCCAAGCCATTCCTGATGATCATAAATTGGATAAAAGTCGCGAAGGACTGGAAGGTCGCCTCCGAGATCATCCTGCCAGTGCCTCCGGCACCCGCCAAGGGGTAGGCAACCCCAGATGCCTACGGCGCGCGCGACCAAGTGCAATCGAAAGACCTTCGCAAGCGCAACGCTCCTCGCATCGCCCTTGAACGCAAATTACTCTCCGAGGCCTTGGAGGTTGTTGTATGGAACTCCACATTCCCGATGGGCCAATCTTCGTCGGAAATAACTTTGTATTTTGGCACGCATCCTGGGACCGCTCGGTCTCATCCAAACCTTGGTACAGTGCGAGATCAGCGACGGGACGGTTGCTGAATCAGCTTCACGGGGAGTGGCAACGTGCGCAAAGGCGAGCAGACGAGGCAAGACATCATTCGTAAGGCAGCGCCAATCTTCAATCAAAAAGGATACGATGGCGCTGCACTTTCCGATCTCATGCGAGCCACTGGTCTGGAAAAGGGTGGGATTTACAGACACTTTGAGAGCAAAGAAGAGCTTGCGGGAGACGCCTTCGACCACGCTTGGAAAGTTGCAATGGATGCGCGCTTCGAAGGAACAGAGGAGATCCCGAATACCGTTGATCGTCTCAAACAAATCGTGCGGAACTTTCGCGACCGGCGCAGCGGGCTGGTGCCGGGCGGCTGCCCGCTGCTGAACACGGCCATCGATTCCGACGATGGCAATCCTCAGTTGCGCGCCAAAGCTCGGAGGGCGCTCATCTCCTTGCTTGATCGTCTGCAATCAATTACTGAGGAAGGGCGACGACGAGGCGAGGTGCGTGGCGATGTCGATTCGGCGAAATTGGCCACCTTGATTGCAAGTACGCTTGAAGGAAGCATAATGGTGAGTCGTCTGCAGAAGAAGGAAGAACCTCGTGACCTTGCCGTCCGTCATCTGGAGGAATATCTCGAAACCAACGTTCGTGCACGGAAATCGAAGGCCGGAGCCGACAAGTCATGAGTGCTCAAGAAACTCCGTCGCAAGTGGGCTTCAGGGAACGCGCAAAGACGAACGACGTTCCCATCGCGCGGCTGATTGGATTTGAGGTGAAAGACATTGCTGACGGACGGGCGACGGTCGTCTTGGCGGCCGGACCACAGCATGCAAATCCCATGGGAACGCTGCATGGCGGAATTCTTTGCGATATTGCTGACGCCGCAATGGGCATAGCATTTGCAAGTACTCTCGCCCCAGATGAATCCTTTACTACCGTGGAATTGAAAATCAATTTCTTTCGCCCGGTCTGGCAGGCACGACTCAAAGCGGAAGGAATGGTGGTGCGGCGGGGCCACACGATCGGCTATGTGGAGTGCACCATCACCGACGAGGAGAACCGATTGATCGCGAAAGCGGCTTCCACGTGTATGGCCCTTCGCGGCCAGAAGGCCGAAGGACGCTAATCCTCTTACTGCTTCCTTGACGCCATCAGGATGGCCCGCGCCGTATCGGACACGGAACTTTCGCGGAAAATCTTAAAGACTGTGGCACAGCGTCTGAAGAATTCCACTTTGTGAAAGTCAGATCTCGGCATTGCAGCACTAACACTGCTTCTGCACTCCAGAAAGATGTTCATGCAGAGGATAAAAGACAAGGAAGGCTACGTGCCCAAAACTTGGATTATCAAGGGTAGTTCGCGCGGGCTCGGTCGCGCCCTCGCAGAGGCTGCTCTCGCGGCTGGCGAGAAGGTAGCCGCCACGGCACGAAGAGTCGATGATCTTCAGGATCTAAAGGACCGTTATAGAGACCAAGTGCTCCTGCTACCGCTCGACGTGACAAATGAAACGCAGGCGATAGAAGCCGTGACGTCCACGATTCGCACATTCGGCCGGTTGGATGTGCTTGTCAACAATGCTGGATACGGAAATGTCACGCTGGTCGAAGATACAACGCTCGAAGAGTTTCGCGCTCAGATTGAAACCAATCTGTTTGGCACCATCATTCTCACAAAAGCGGTGCTCCGATATTTCCGCGAACGAGGTGCGGGCCACGTCATCTAGGTGACCTCAATTGCCGGCAGGATCGGGCCGATTGGCCGCGCTCCTTACGCTGCGGCAAAGTGGGGAGTGGAGGGTTTCTCAGAAGCCTTGGCGAAGGAAGTGGCCCCGCTAGGCGTGAAGGTTACCATCATCGAACCGGGCGGCTTCCGAACAGATTTTGCTGGCTCTTCAACCACACTACGAGAAGGACGTCCCGAGTACGCAACCACGGTCGGCGAAACAGTACGTTTTCAGCGCCACTATAACGGCAAACAACCAGGCGACCCCGCTCGCGCCGCCGCGGTGGTTCTAGAGTTAGCTTCCATGAACCATCCACCCCTGCGAATTCTGCTCGGTAGCGACGCATTCGAGGCAGCCGAAAAGAATGACCTTGCGAAAATCGACCTTGGCCGTCGATGGAAGAAACTCAGCCAATCCACAGATTTTCCTAAACCTACGGGGACCTGATTTGCCGAGGCGGCCTATCAGAAGTTTGGGATTACTTTCCTAGCGAACTGTTCGTTGATGGCGGCAGAGACCAAATCTGATCGAGAGCCGCTGCGCTGCCTCGGTACTTGGGCGAGTTTCATGAACTGTTCAAAACAAAAACGTCCAACACCGATTTGAAAGAGAGGGAAAACAATGAGCGATTCAACTGCGGAGAAGAATAAGGCGATCGTACTGGAAGCATTCGATACCCTGTTCAATAAACGCGACTACTCAACGGCGGAGCGGCTCTGGTCTCCCAACTACATGACTGATGGCGAGTGCTAACAACCTGTGTTTCATGTCGGCTCTCCTTGCCGGACAATTCCCATTAAGGACTTCTTTGTTTTCGACAAATGGCGGACGCAACGGGAAGTATCAGTGTTCCTAACGGCTCTTACTACTGCCCGTTGCCACCTGGCTAGAGGTATGGCGTTATTGCTGTGGAACCTCCACCTGAATGATGTGCAGGTCACCTGTATCAGGATCTACAGCCACAATGACCGCCACGTGTTGGTCCTCGTAATCCTTCAACGCGTCGGGGTTGTTCACCTGGTACTTCTTGCTGTCCGCGTCATTGGTAAAGGTCTTGCCGTTGGAGCTGACTTTGCCAGACATGTTCTTATCATTCTTGGCATTGGCCTGGTTCTGCTGACTCTGCTTGGGCTGGTTATTATTCTGCTTGGTCGTGTCCTGAGCCACGGCCACGATTGGCAGG
>DATNMU010000351.1:0-8140 GCA_035602195.1 Candidatus Acidiferrum sp. | reverse complement strand
GGGCGAATTGGCTGGCTACGATATTCCGGGGGAACAAGCCGGTATCTATCCCGACGAAGTGATTCCGCAGAGCCTGGGTGGCGTAGGCAAGATGTGTTCTTTCGGCGAAGGCATTTCGATGACTCCGCTGCAATTGGGCGCCATGGTTTCTGCAATTGCCAACGGAGGAACTCTTTACTATTTGCAGCATCCGACCACGCCGGAAGAAGTGGCGAATTTTCAGCCGCGCATCAAGCGGCAGCTGGATATCGCGCCGCTAATCCCGGAGATTTCGGTGGGCATGGCCGGCGCGGTGCAGTACGGCACGGCGCGGCGGCTGGGGCTCAACTTCAGCGAGGAAGAGATTCTGGGCAAGACCGGGACCTGCTCTCATGCGGGAACACGCTACGGCTGGTTTGCCTCTTATGCCAATACCGACAGAGGCCGCGTGGTTGTGGTTGTTTTCCTGGAGGGCGGCAGGCCTACGTTTGGTCCAAAGGCGGCCGAGATTGCCGGGGTGATGTACCGGAACCTTTACGACCACAACTTCTTTATCGCCGGGAAGGCAGCAGATACTACCGCATCGCGGCCGGTTGGCGCGCCGCAGTAATCCGAGCCGGAACCAATTGAAAAATCGGTTTTTGCGAAAGCCTCTTTCACGAGAGGCTTTTTGCTTTTGGGCGTCACCTATGGCGCGGGGCATCATGTGGCAATCCCGAGTGTTAGGTTCTTCTAACACGAGAATGAGGGAATGCTGCCGATAGATGAGTTAACGCCTTGGCCGAAGTGTGGCTGGCGACCCCCCGCAATGCATGCAGCTACGATGATTCGCGGCAACTACGACTACGGATTGGTGGTCCTTTCCGTCGCGCTGGCAATCCTCGTCTCGTATGCCGCACTCGATCTTGCGGGACGGATAACTTCATCGCACGGGCGCGCCAGAACGATTTGGCTGACCGCGGGCGCTACGGCGATGGGAGTGGGAATTTGGGCAATGCATTACGTCGGCATGCTGGCGTTGAAAATGCCGATGCCGGTTTACTATCATCTGCCGACGGTGATGCTCTCGCTGCTGGCGGCAATCGGCGCATCCGGAGTCGCGCTCTTTGTGGCGGGCGGAGCGCGGATGACGGTAAGCCAGGAAGTTATCGGCAGCCTGGTCATGGGCAGTGGAATCGCGGCCATGCACTACATCGGGATGGCCGCAATGCGCTGTTCGGCAGTGATCGTATATGACTGGCGAATCGTAGCACTCTCAATCGCGCTGGCTGTTGTGATCTCGTTTGCCGCGCTAGTTCTGGCTTTCCGGGCAAAAGATGAACAAGGTGTGAACCGGCGGAAAATCCTGACCGCCCTAGTCATGGGCAGTGCGATTCCACTGATGCACTATACGGGAATGTGGGCTGCGAGCTTCCGCGCAACTTCTGTTCTTCCGGACGTGACACATGCAATCGCAATTTCCGCCATCGGAGTACTGGCGGTGAGCGCAAGCAGTTTTCTGGTGCTGGGTGGCGCGATTGCTTCGTCGTTCTTCGAGCGATTCATTGCACTGCAGAGAGGCCAGCTCAATCTGGCCCGGGAACGTGAGTTGTACTTCCAGACGATGGCCGAAGCAATTCCGGAAATCATATGGACGGCCGGTCCAGACGGAGACGACGACTACTTCAACCAGAGATGCTACGACTACACCGGCAGAACTTTCGAACAGATGCGAGGCTCAGCGTGGGTAGAGATTATCCATCCCGAAGACTCGCAAGACTGTCTCGTAAAGTGGGAAACCGCGCTGCGGACCGGAGAACCGTACGATGTGGAGTACAGGTTGCGAGGGAAAGATGGAAGCTACCGATGGTTTCTAGGGCGGGCGAAGCCGATCCGAGACGCGGAGGGAGAGATCATCAAGTGGTTCGGCACGTGTACTGACATCGAGAGTCAAAAACAAAATCAACAGGTTCTGCAAGGACAGGTAGAGGAACGAACGGAGCAGTTGGCCGACATAAGCGACCGATTGCAGCGTGAGCTCTACTTCCAGATGATGGCTGAGGGGAACCATGACGTTATCTGGACCGCCACTCCTCAGGGGGAGATCGACTTCACAAACCGGAAATGGTTCGATTACAGCGGACTTACGAGTGAGCAAACCCGGGGAAAGGGCTGGGCGACTGCCGTTCATCCCGATGACATGGACGACTGCCTGGGAAAGTGGGCAACTGCGGTGCGCACCCTGGAGCCCTATGAGGCAGAGTATCGCATGCGGAGCAAGACTGGAACATTCCGCTGGTTCCTGGTGCGGGCAAATCCTATCCGGAATCCCGCAGGGGAAATTGTCAAATGGTTCGGAACATGCACCGATATTGAGAACCAGAAACACAGCCAGCAGATTCTGGAAGAGCAGATTCTGGAACGCACGACGCAACTGGCCGATGTGAATACGCGTTTGCAGGAGGAAATGATCGAGAAGGACTTTGCCAGGAACGAACTGGATCAGCAGAACGAGAGAATGATGGGGGAACTGCGGGAGCGGACGCAACGGGCTACCGTGCTGGCCAAGATGGGCGAACTTCTGCAGAGCTGCATGAGCCGCGACGAAGTGTTTGCCGCCGCTTTGGGTTATGCACCTAAAATATTTCCCTCTTCTCCCGGCGCCTTCGCACTGTTAGACGCCTCGCGGAGTGTGGCGGAAGTGATTGGTTCGTGGAGTGATTGCCGGCTTGCGGCGATGGTTTTCGAGCCATCCTCCTGCTGGGCTTTGCGCACGGGGCATCCACATCTGGTGGTAGCGGGCGACACCACGGCACGTTGCGCTCACGCGGAGGGAGTTAACAATACTTACTTGTGCATCCCGATTCTGGCCCAGGGAGAAACGCTTGGCGTGCTTCATCTTCAGGCTACGGAAGCAGCCCCCCATTTGGAATCTGGCGACTTGTCGCTCAAAACCACGTTTGCCGGACAAATCGGATTATCCATTGCCAACATACGACTGCGGGAAGCGCTGCGCACACAATCGGTGCGCGATGCATTGACCGGGCTCTACAATCGGCGATATCTGGAGGAAGTTCTGGAGCGGGAAGTGCGGCGGGCGGCGCGAGCGGCGCAGTCGCTTGGAATCCTCATTGTCGATCTGGACCATTTCAAAAACTTCAACGATACCTACGGCCACGATGCGGGCGATGCGGTATTGCGCGAGACCGGGCAGTTTCTTTCCAAAGGCATTCGGGCAGAGGACTTCGTATGCCGGTTTGGAGGGGAAGAATTTGTGGTCATCCTGCCGACGGCGGATGTGGACGCATCGCGGGCTCGAGCCGAACGACTGCGTTTGAAAATGAGAGAACAGAATGTCATGTACCAGGGTAAGTCGCTTGGGATGGTCACGATTTCGATTGGGGTGGCATCGTTTCCGCAGCATGGTATGTCGCCCAAAGAATTAATGGCGGCGGCGGATGCCGCGCTGTACGAAGCTAAGCGCGCAGGTCGAGATCGGGTGGCGGTGGCGGCGGAGCGAATGCAAGAAGAGGCTGGCGCAGCCGGGGAAGAAAAATCGGAAGCGAGCTGGAGCTAACTAACGGGTTCCGATCGGCCAAAAGCGGACGATCCCAAGAAAGGTACAAAAGTTACAAAACCGAAGCTTGCAGCCCGACATTCCACGGGCGAGCTGACTAAGAACTATTTTTTGCGCTCGTCGCGCTCCACAACTCCGTCTTTGATATTGACTATGCGGTGCGCGTATTCGGCGATGTCGTGTTCATGCGTGACCAGAACGATGGTATTTCCCTCGCCGTGCAGACGGTCGAATAGAGCCATGATTTCGTTTCCGGTTTGAGAATCGAGGTTGCCGGTGGGTTCGTCGGCCAGGATGATCGAAGGCCGATTGACCAAAGCGCGGGCGACGGCGACGCGCTGGCGCTGGCCGCCGGAAAGTTCGTTTGGTTTGTGGGTCATGCGCTGTTCCATGCCCACCGCTTTTAGCGCCGCCTTGGCGCGTTCGATGCGCTCGCCGGTAGCGACTCCGGCATAGATCAAAGGCAACTCGACGTTGTGCAGAGCGGTGGCTCGGGCGAGCAGGTTAAAAGTCTGGAAGACGAAGCCGATTTCTTTATTGCGAATGCGCGCGAGTTCGTCGTCGTCGAGTTCACTGACCAGTTGGCTATTCAGCCAGTATTCCCCTTTCGTGGGCGTATCTAGACAGCCGATCAGGTTCATCAGCGTCGACTTGCCTGAGCCTGAGGGGCCCATGATGGCAACGTATTCTCCACGTTCGATGCGCAAGTTGACTCCGCGCAACGCGTGCACTTGCTGCTCCGAACCCATGTCGTAGGTCTTCCACAGATCTTCTGCCGCGATCATGCAGGACTGAGGCGGCGGTACGGAAACGGCGTTGGGAGAGATGCTGATCACTTCTGCGGTTGCCATTCTTTTCTCCTGCTCCGGCAGCACTAGGTTCTCCGAGATTAAATTTCGACTCCGAGAGCTTTGTTTCTTATTCCAGTTCGAAACCCGTTCTTCTAAGCCAGGCCGGCTTCTGCGTTGGACGAAACAAGCCGGCGAAGGTCATAAGTCCGTGCCACCGAGGTCTACCGGCGAGATCGCCCTGCTGCAGCATCCGACGGTCCATGACACACACTCAGGATACGGTCCCGCTATCTGGAAAGTTCCAATCGATCTTCAGTTCGACCTTGGAGGGCCCAGACTGGCTAGGATTCGGCGGACTCCATTGCCAGTTGCACGCGGATGGAACAACCTCAAATTATAGCTTGGTGGGGGGCTTAACTTTTAAGGAATTCGGTAGGGGTGGGCAACTCGGCAGGGGTAGTTGTGATTCCCATAGTGGGGATTCTGAGCCCCGAATCCCGCTCTTTAGACGAGACTTAGCCTTGCTTTCGTTCGGGTGAGAGCCTAGAATAGGCAAACGAAACTGGTGGTGTTCTCAGGAGTTCCTCTTATGTCCCGGGTTGGATCACGGTACTTCTTGTCGTTTTTGTCAGTATCTGTCGCATGTTTGGTAGTCACCGGTGCCTGGGCTGGCGCTGCTCAGGCTCAGAGTGACAAGCCGGCCGCTGCCGATGCGTCAAAGTCCGGCGCGCCCGTCACCGGCTCTCAAGCGCAGCCCACGGACGAGATTGATCCTCTCAAGCGTTCGCCCAACGAAAAACAGAAAAAGCAGCAGAAAAAATCGTTGAAAATCGAGCTGAGCAAGACCTACAAGAAATGGCTGAATGAGGACGTCGTGTGGATTATCACCGACGAGGAAAGAGCGGCATTTAAGCAGCTCTCGAACGACGAAGAGCGCGATAACTTTATTGAAGCCTTCTGGCAACGCCGCGATCCAACGCCCGACACCGAAGAAAACGAATATAAGGAAGAGCACTATCGCCGCATCGCTTATGCCAATGAGCACTTCGCTGCCGGCATTCCGGGATGGAAGAGCGACCGCGGCCGCATTTACATCATGTATGGTCCGGCCGACGAAGTAGATTCGCATCCTTCGGGAGGAACCTACGAGCGGCCTATGGAAGAGGGCGGCGGTGAAACCTCGACGTTCCCCTTCGAAGACTGGCGCTACCGTTACCTGGAAGGCATTGGTCAGGAAGTTATCATCGAATTTGTAGATAGCTGCATGTGCGGCGATTACCACATGACGATTGATCGCTCGGAGAAAGACGCTCTGAAATACACTCCGAATGCGGGTCTGACGCTGTATGAGCAGATGGGCATGTCGAGCAAGGCAGACCGCTTCAGCGGCGGAGGTTTGGAGCAACTGGGAGCCGGTCCGAATAGTTCGCAGCAACAGACCAAGCAATTTGACCGCCTGGAGCAATTTGCCAAGTTGCAGGCACCGCCGCCGGTGAAATTCAAAGATCTGGAAGAAATCGTTAACACCAAGCTGATCACCAACCTGATGCCTTTCGACGTACGCTCTGATTTCGTGAAGGTGACCGGGGATACGGTTCTGGTGCCGATTACCATCCAGATGAAATATCGCGATATTACGTTCTCCAATAAGGACGGAGTGCAACGAGGCACGGTCAACATCTTTGGCCGGGTGACCACGTTGACCGGTAAAGTGGTGCAGACCTTCGAAGATACAGCGCAGGTCGATGTGCCGGCAGAATTGCTGCCACGGACGGCGGAGAATTCGTCAGTGTATTGGAAGGCGCTGCCGCTGCGGCCGGGACGTTACAAGGTGGAGATCGCGGTAAAAGATGTAAACGGCGACCGCAAGGGACTCTGGAGCCGTGGAATTGTCGTGCCTGAGTACTCCGACGACAAGCTTTCAACATCTTCGCTGATCGTGGCGGATCAGATGGAAGCGGTGCCCACCAAGGATGTGAGCACCGGCAATTTCGTAATTGGCTTGACCAAAGTTCGGCCACGCGTGGCTCCAGCCGACGGTAAGCCAGCGCTGTTCAAGCGCAACAAAGATCAGAAGGTAAATTTCTGGATGCAAGTCTATAATCTGAGCGTGGACGATAAGACGCACAAGCCTTCGGCCACGTTCGAATTTGACATCGTCAACATCGCGACCAACAAACCGGTGGTTCAGAAAACGGAATCCACCGAACAGATGGGTAACGTGGGCGAGCAGGTGACGTTGCAGAAATCGATTGCTTCCGCCAATCTGCCGCCAGGCGTCTACAAAATCAACATCAGAGTGAACGACAACATCTCCAAGCAGACGATTGATCCTTCAGCGACGTTCGCTGTGGAGTAGCGGTTTGCTTAGTCTTCCGGGGGTTGGAGTGAAACTTCGCCGGCTCGGTTTTTGGACGGTAATGGTTACTCTGGCGCTGCCCGCGTTTGCCGCGGAACGGCCGGGCGCGATCTCGGGATACGTGCGCGACGCTTCGGGTGTGCCGCAGATGGGCGCGGTGGTGGAAATTATCGGCTCCGCGGCGCGGTCGATGACGGTGTTTACCGATGGCGCCGGTTTCTATTCGGCCAGCGATCTTCTGCCAGGATTTTATTCCGTCAAAGTCTCGGCCGCTTCCTTCTTGCCGGCCTTGAGAGAAAAAGTTGGCCTGCACCCCGGAACGAATGTTCGGCTCAACATCACATTGAGCACGCTGCTGAATGCGATGAAGGTGGCGCCGCTGCGCGGTCCCGCCGAGGATGACGACTGGAAGTGGACACTGCGCTCGGTGGCGAATCGCCCAGTTTTACGCGTGTTTGATGATCCGGCCGCGAGTGCGGAACATCAGGGTCACGATGTGAAGGCAAGCCTCTCATTCCTGGCCGGCTCGGAAGCCGGCGGTTACGGGAGCGGATCCGACATGAGCACGGGCTTCTCCGTGGAACGATCGATTTTCTCCGCGGATCGAGTGGGACTCAGAGGCAATGTGGGCTACGGCGAAGGCTTGCCTGCGGTCGTTCTGCGAGCTAATTATTCGCATCTATTACCCGATGGTTCGGGACCGTCGATGGCGATTACCATGCGCCGCTTCGCACCCTCCGATTCCTACTTGCATAATGCGGCGCTGCAGGCCTTGGCGCTTAGCGCTGGCGACGATTTGACGGTGGGCGATGTGCTGGAGTTAAAGTTCGGCAGCGAACTGCAGACCGTTCAGTTTCTGGGGCATGTAAATGCGTTCCGGCCGTTTGGTTCCGCTGATCTGCACCTGTCGCCGAACATGGTCATAGCATACGACTATGCGACGTCGTTACCGAATACGCGGGCCGAGAAGGGCTTCGATTCTTCCCCGGCTGATTTAAGCGAAGCCGATCCTCGCGTCAGCATGACGAACTTTACGACGCGGCTGGAACAGGCCCACCACCAGGAAGTGAACATCTCGCGGCGTATGGGCAAGAACAAGATGCAAGTCGCGGTATTTAGCGACCGCGTGAATAATACGGCGCTGACTGGGACGGGGGATGTGAGTACGGCGGGGGGATTTTTACTGCCTGACGTTTACTCCGGCACATTCACGTATGCCGGCGATACTCTGGACACGCGCGGCTTGCGCGTGGTGCTCGAGCGGAAGCTGGCCTCTGACCTGACCGCCACGCTGGATTACGCCAACGGCGGAGTTCTCGAACTCGGAAAGCCGAACGTTCCGCTGCAAGATGCGCAGCAGTGGATCGGCACGCAGCGCCGTCATGCTCTCGCCGCCAAACTCAGCGGCACGGTACCGGGTTCGCACACTCGTTGGGTTGCTTCCTACCGCTGGGT
>DATNMU010000350.1:0-7028 GCA_035602195.1 Candidatus Acidiferrum sp. | reverse complement strand
CCGCCGTATAGCAGCCGGCAGTATTCGGCAAAAGAAAATATTTTTTCGGATCAAGGTAATCGAGCAGAGATTCTTTGCTGCGGTCAAGGTTTACGCGGCGCACGGCGACGGTGACCATGTCGGCTCCGCTGGCTTCGAGCGCGCGGGCAGTTTCCTGGAAGGATTTGTATTTTCCCGTGCCGACGATCAGGCGGGAGCGGAAAGAGCGGCCGGCGATTATGAGTGGGTCGGTCATGACTCTTCATTGTAACCGAGTGAGGCATTGTGCCGAGCTGCGCTCGACGGACAGCCCCTTCGGCTTCGCTCAGGGCAGGCTGGGGGCGGCTGTCCCCACTTGGTATCCGGAAAGCTTACGGCGTCGCCGTGGATTCCGCCTGGGCGTAAAGGTCGTCGATTTGGGCGCGGTAGCGCTCTTCGATGATCCGGCGGCGCAATTTCATGGTGGGAGTGAGGGCGCCGTTTTCGGCGGTGAATTCGTCGGCGACCAGCAAGACACGTTTCAATTTTTCGAATCGCGCCAAATTTTGATTCACCTGTTCCACAACTTCTTCGTAGAGAGCTTGAACTCTTCCGTTGGCGATGAGTTCGGCCCGTGACGAAAATGCGATGTTGTTGGCGCGCGCCCAGTCTTCCAGCAGAGCGAAATTGGGAGAGACGATCACAAAGGCGAACTTGCGCTTATCGCCGAGGATGGCGACGGTGCCGATGAGCGGGTTCAGTTTGAGCGAATTCTCGATGGGTTGCGGCGCGATGAATTTGCCCCCTGAAGTCTTGATCAATTCTTTCTTGCGGTCGGTAACGGAGAGAAATCCATCGGCGTCGATCTGGCCGATGTCACCGGTCTGGAACCAGCCATCACGAAATGCGTTCTGCGTTTCCTCGGGACGATTCCAATAACCCTTGAATACGGAGGGACCGCGCACCAGAATTTCGCCGTCCTCGGCGATACGGACTTCGAGGTTGGGAAGAATCTTGCCGACGGTGCCGATGCGGTGATTGACGGGCGTGTTTACGGCGATCACGGGAGAAGTTTCGGTGAGGCCGTAGCCTTCGTGGATGCGAATGCCGACTGTGGCGTACCACTCGGCGAGTTCGCGGCCCAGAGGCGCGCCGCCGGAGATGAAGGTTTCGACGTTGCCTCCCATGCCGGCACGGATTTTTGAGAAGACAAGTTTGTTGGCGAGCTTCCAGCTTGGCGAAGCGGGAGTTCTTCCCGCGAGAATTGCTTCTTTGTTTGCGCCTCCAACGGAAAGCGCCCAGCGATAAACTGCGCGTTTGGGAAATCCGCGGGCGGTCATTTCGGTCTTGGCGTAGATTTTTTCGTAAACACGGGGTACGGAAACGCAGAGTGTTGGACGTATTTCGAGCAAGGTCGCCGGGAGATTTTCCATGAGCGGACAATAGGCGAGCGTGACACCGTGGTACAGCAGGCCAAGGTCGACGTGACGTGCAGTGACGTGCGAAAGCGGCAAAAATGAAACGCTGGTCTGCCCAGGACGCATGTCGAAGCCGAGCAGAGAATATGAGATGTTCGATGCCATGTTGCCATGGCTGAGCATGGCCCCTTTGGAAGTTCCAGTGGTGCCGGAAGTGTAGATAATCGTGGCCAGATCGTCAGGTTGAATCGCACGGGCGGCAGATTCGGTTTGCGGGTCGAGAGTGGCGGGGCCCTGGGTCATGAATTCATCCATGTTCCGGCAAGTGACGGAAAGTTCGGCGGGAATTTGGACGTGATCCATGATGATGATTTTCTGAACTTGCGTCTGGGAGAGAATCGATTGCAGCTTGCGCAATTGATGTTCGGTGGAAAGGAAAATGACGCTGGCGCCGGAATCGCGGAGAGTATATGCGGTTTGTTCGGGAGTCAGCGTCGCATAGACGGGGACGGTAACGGCCCCAAGTAGGAGAATGGCAAAGTCAGCGGTTGACCACTCGGGGCGATTCTCGCTGAGAATGGCGACGCGATCTCCTTTGCGAATGCCCCAGTCCGTGAGAGCGCGAGCGGTTCCGGCCACGTTACGGCGAAGATCAGAAGACGATATGGGCAGCCACTTTCCCACCTCGCGATAGAGCATGGCGCGGTCAAGATTGCGTTCGGTGGCGGCAAAGAAGACGTCGTTCAGCGTGGCCAGGCTCATGGGCTCGAGATTGTCACCTGGAACTGAATTTACTGGTTTACGGGGACTCAGGGCAATGCGAAAGGTGTTTGGCCAGTGTACTGATAGGCGTCCTGTGGGAATTTGGCGAGGAAGTTACAATGTCTCCGAAGCGAGTCGGCTATGATTTCGCGAGGAGGATCGTAATGCAGAAATTGCCGAAGAGGTTGCAGGCATCTTTGCTAGCGAGTGTGCTGGCGGTTACAGTGGCGGCTCCGGCGTGGGGGCAGGGCAAGCCGGCTGACGTGAGTAGCATCCCGAAGGTCGGGAGCGAAGCGCCGGATTTCAAGCTGAGCTATTTCGACGGCAACGATCTCAAGGAAGTTTCCTTGAGTCAATATCGAGGTAAGAAAAATGTGGTGCTGGCATTTTTCATCTTCGCTTTCACGGGTGGTTGAACGGCGCAAATGAAAGCGCTCCAGCAGGATTTGAAACGGCTGGACGCGACCGACACCCAGGTTCTGGGTGTGAGCATGGACAGCGCCTTTTCTAATAAAGCTTTTGCCGATCAGATTGGAGTCACGTTTCCCCTGCTGAGCGACTGGGGCGGGGATGTGACGCGCAAGTATGGAATTTATGTGAATAAATATAAGGCGGCGCGCCGGATCAATCTTTTGATTGGGAAAGATGGAAAGATTCTGGAAGAGCAGGTGGATAACGATGCGATTGATCCGACAAAGATTGTCGACACTTGCGAGAGGCCGAAGCTGAAGAACTGAGGACATCGGGGGCTAAAGCCCCTAGTTAGTTTGGGGCGCTGATCGCAGCGCTGAAGCGCTGCGCCACCCAAAAACGCGACTGAACGGCTGCGCAAAGTCGATGACAACGGGGTGGGCAGTGAGCTCAGGCGATGGGGAGTTCGAAGGAAAAGACTGATCCGTGGCCGAGTTGGCTGGTGACGCTGACAGAACCGTCGTGGGCCTCAACAATGGCTTTGGCGATGGCCAAGCCCATGCCTGTGCCTTGGACGCTATAGCGCTGATCGCGTCCGCGGTAGAACTTGTCGAAGACCAGCGATTGTTCGAAGTCGTCGATGCCGGGGCCGTGGTCGGTGACGCTGGTGATGACACGATCGCCCTTGCGTTCGGCGGTGATCGTAATGGGAGAAGCAGGCGGAGAATATTTGGCGGCATTCTCTAGCAACTGCTTAAGCGCTTCGGCAATGCGGTCAGGATCGACCCGCACCTTGGGAAGAGAATCGGCCACGCGCACTTCGAGAGGATGCTGGCCGAGAAAGCCTCGGGATTCTTCCACGGCGGATTCTATAACGCCGGCAATTTCCACGGGAGCCATGTGCAGCTCAACTTTGTGAGCGTCGAGTTGAGCCATTTCTGTGGCTTCGCCAACCAGCCGATCAAGCCGATCGGTTTCCTCGTTGATCACGCTGAGTAGTTCTTTTCGCTGCGAATCGTCGAGGTTATAGTCCGCGAGCAGGCCCGTGACCGCGGCCTTAATGCCGGTGAGCGGCGTGCGCAATTCGTGAGTGACGGAGTCGAGCAGAACCGCGCGCAGGTTTTCGCTCTGGTGGGCGGCTTCGGTCTGCGAGAGTTTTTCCATTGCACCGGCGCGCTCGATGGCGATGCCGATCATGCTGCCCAGAGCCTCCAGCGTGGCGCGGGAGAGCGCCGGGCCGGCGATGCCCACCGCGCCGGTGGTGCGAGTTCCAAGATGCAGCGGAGTGAGAGAGATTCCACGCTGCGAATCGATTACCGGCTCGCCGCGCGAACTCACCATCTGCAGATCCTGTAACGGAAACCAAGTGGCTTTGGGATCGGTGCGATAGACCTGCTGCGAATTGAGCAAGTAGATGGCAGCGGCTTTGGCGCCGAATCCGTCACACACGTAGGCGGGAATCGCATTCAATAACTCCGCGACATTGTCAGTGGCGAGCAAGCGCTGGCTGAAGGCATACAGGCGCTCAACGTCGCGGCGGCGCTGGTTGGCGTCGGCAGTCTGCCGCCGGGCACGATCGGCGAGTTGACTGGCGATTGCGGCGGTAACGAGAAAAGCAAAGAGAGCCACCCAGTTCTGCGGATCGGCGACGGTAAAGGTTCCAATGGGAGGTAGAAAATAATAATTGAAAGCGAGTGTGGCGATGACGGCCAGGAAAACGGAAAAACGGAATCCCCAATAAGCCGCGACCCAAAGCACCATCAACAGAAATGTGAGGGCGACGGTGGTGGGATTGACGTGAACGATGTGTTGGTAAATTTGGACCACAAGTTGGGTGGCCGCCAGGCAGGCCGCATATCGCAGGCTTTGTTGGAACCAGCGTGTGTTCACGGGCACGATTGTAACGGAAGCAGGCCAGAAAGGGCTTTTACCGCAGAGTCACAGAGACACAGAGAAACAAATTAAAGAAACAAATTGAAGAATAAGAAGCGTTTGGATTTCCTCTGTGTCTCTGTGACTCTGTGGTGAAAGCCTTTGGACGGAAGAGTCAAATTCGACAATTCTTCCTTCGGAGTGGAAAATAGCGGCGATGACAAAGACGCCCGAGCAATGGCTGGCGGAAGTGGACACGGCCAAGCGGCCAGCGGTATTCAAGCTGTTCCTGGGCTATGCGCCGGGCGTGGGGAAGACCTATGCCATGCTGAGCGAGGGCGTGCGGCGAGCCAGCCGCGGCGAAGAAGTTGTGATCGGCGTGGTGGAAACCCATGGACGCAAACCGATTGTGGAGCTTTCTTCGCGCCTGGAAACGGTTCTGCGCAAGAAGTTGGAGTACAAGGCAACGATTTTTGAAGAGATGGATGTCGATGCGATTCTGGCTCGCAAGCCTCACGTCGTGCTGGTGGATGAGCTGGCGCACACGAACATCGAGGGCAGCAAGCACGCCAAACGCTATGAAGACGTGTTCGAGTTGCTGGATGCGGGCATCGATGTTGTCTCTACGCTGAACGTACAGCACATCGAAAGTTTGTCGCCGACGATCCGCGGGCTTACCGGCGTGCAAGTGCGGGAGACGGTGCCGGATTGGGTAATCCGGCGCGCGGGTGAGATCGTAATGGCCGACCTGACGCCGCAGGCGCTGCAGACCCGCATGAGGCGCGGAGATATTTATCCGCTGGAACGAGTGGAGCGGGCGCTGGCTAATTTCTTCCGCAACCAGAATCTTGTTGCCCTGCGGGAACTGGCTTTGCGGCAAGTTACGCAGGCGGTGGATCGAACCCTTTCCGAATTGAAGACGGAAGACGGGCAGTTGCTGCAGGTGCGTGAGCGGATTGCAGTGTGCATCAGTTCGAATCCAGCGGCGCAATATTTGATTGCGCGCGGAGCGCGCATGGCGCAGGCGCTGGATGGCGATTTGTATGTGCTCTACGTGGATACCGGAGCTGACGAGAGCGACGAGAACCAGCGCACGCTGGCAGATAACATTCGCTTCGCAGAAAGCGTGGGCGCGAAAGTAGTGAAGACCGAAGGCAAAATTGTTGCGGAAAAAGTGGCTGAGTTCGTACGTGAAAATCACGTCACCCAGGTAGTCTTTGGGCGGTCGGCGACCAGGGGGTGGAAACGATATTTTTATCTTTCTGCGATTCACAAGTTTCTGCGCGATACTCCCGCGGTGGATGTGCATATCGTGACCCAGGAAATGCGGTGAGGGAGTCATGAACGATGAGCACCGGCGAATCCTGGTGGTCGACGACGAGCCGCAGATCACGCGCGTACTGCGCACCACGCTATCGTCACAGGGATACGACATTCGTGTGGCGAATGATGGAGAGATGGCGCTGGAGTTGATGAAGAACTGGACGCCGCATGTGGTGATCACGGATCTGGCGATGCCGCACCTGGATGGGGTTGGGCTGTGCCGGCAGGTTCGGCAGATTTCGCAAGTGCCGATTATCGTGCTCTCGGTGCGCGGCCAGGACCGGTCGAAGGTGGAAGCACTCGACGCCGGGGCCGATGACTACGTCACCAAGCCGTTCAGCATGAACGAACTGCTGGCGCGAATTCGAGCGCACTTGCGGCGGACACCGGCGGCGGAAGAGCCTTCCAGCGTAATCATTGCCGGAGATTTTTCTATTGATCTGGATGCGCGCTCGGTAAAAGTCACGGGGCGTGAAGTCCATCTCACGCCGAAGGAATTCGACTTGCTCGTCTTTCTGGCGCGGCGTCCGGGCAAGGTGGTCACGCACCGAGCGCTGCTGGCCGCTGTCTGGGGACCCAACAGCACGGAACAGCCAGAGTACCTGCGCGTCTTTGTGGGGCAGCTGCGCAAGAAAATCGAGAGTGATCCTTCTTCTCCGAAGTACCTGCTTACCGAACCCTGGGTTGGTTACCGGTTCGAGCCAGGTTCGTAATCCGCTCGTAGCCCGCTTTGCGTCTCTCCTCTGAAGTTTTGTCTTTACGAACATTTTATGGATCCTTTATTCGAACTTTCCGCCATGCCTAGTCCAATGATCGTGGAGCCGGAACAAGCTTCCGACCAATGAGGGTCCAAGGGGGATCGCGAGTATGTGGGTTAACGAAGTAGCACCGGAACGGCTAGCTGAGCTTTTCCATCACTATCAGCAGGCGCTGCTGCCGGAGAACACTGGTAAGGGCAGCGAAGGGCAGGGCTCGTGGAAGGAAGTTTCACAAAAGGATAAAAGCCGTCTGGTGGCGGCGGCGCGTCTGGCACTGCTCGAACTAGATTCGATGACAAGCGAGCGCGCATCGTCGCGGCAGTATTTTGCAGAGCCGGGGGAAGCAGAGTGGGGCTGCTAGTGGCAACAACGCGTCCGAGCATTGGATGCCAGCGTCTATGGTGATTCGCTTCTTTACGAAATCTTTATGAATTTTTTAACCCATGCTTATGCCCGAGGCGATTAACTAAGAGGTTCGGTCGCGAGGGGCAACGGGGTGAAGTATGTGGATTGCTCTTACATTCTC
>DATNMU010000349.1:0-2079 GCA_035602195.1 Candidatus Acidiferrum sp. | reverse complement strand
ACCAAGCGCATCGATGGCAAGCTGATGGAACCGGTGGAACATCTCACTGTGGACGTGCCAGAGAATTTCGTCGGAGTGGTCATGGAGCAGTTGGGGTCGCGCAAGGGCGAAGTCACCAACATGCACAATCATGGCTATGGGCGGGTGCGCATCGAGTTCCGTGTGCCCAGCCGCGGGCTGATCGGGCTGCGAAGCCAGTTGCTCACCGATACGCGTGGAACCATCGTGATGAATTCGCTTTTCGATGGATATACCGAGTGGCAAGGCGAAATCCCACACCGGCAGACGGGGGCGCTGATCGCCGATCGGACTGGCACTTCGACAGCGTACGCCCTATGGGGTTTGCAGGAACGCGGAGAGTTGTTTGTCGGAGCGGGCGTTGAATTGTATGAAGGAATGATCATCGGCGAGAATGCGAAAGATGATGATCTCGACGTGAACGCCGTGCGCGAAAAGAAGCTCACTAACATGCGTGCGTCGACCGCGGATGAGGCGATCCGACTGGTGCCGTTCCGGCAATTGAATCTGGAGCAGGCGATTGAATTTATTGCGGATGACGAATTTGTAGAGATCACGCCAAAATCGCTGCGGCTCCGGAAAAAAGTTCTTCAGTCGAACAAGCGCAAACGCGGCGCTCTGGCTGCGGTCGAGGAAGGGTGAAGCGCCGCAGTCAATCCAAGCTTTCAAAAGCAACCTCGCTGCAAATGTTTCTGGTTCCGTGCAGTTGCGGAACAACCTTCGCCGTCCCAAAAGACTACGATCGACAAGGCACGGCGTGGAGCCGATACTTAGTTTGTCCGCAGTGCGGCAAGCGGCACGATCCCAAAAATCGTCTGCTGCAGGTTGGATATCATCGCGAGGGCTACTGGAAAGGGGACGAGTGCTGAATCCCGGCCAAACTGCCCGTTGGGAGCGGGTTTCAGGATTTTTAACCTGCCGGATTTGACAGACCTGCTATACTTCTGCCCGCAATCGACTGTTAGCCAGCTCCGGCCACGATTTCAGGACGCTATTCCCGACCTGTCAGTCACGCCGCATCGAGTTGGCACTTCGACAGCTCAATGCAGGGGCGACGCTTGAAGAATATTTTTGTAGGCAATCTGAGCTTTAACACTTCCGAGGATGAACTGCGCCAGATGTTTGAACCGTTCGGGCAAGTGGACCGGGTGAGCATCATGACGGACCGAGATACGGGACGTTCGCGGGGATTCGGTTTCGTGGAAATGGCCAGCAACGAAGATGGAGACAAGGCCATCACGGCGTTGAACGGCTCGCAAGTGGGCGGGCGCAGTCTCAACGTGAATGAGGCACGTCCCAAGACCGAACATGCGGGAGGCGGCGGGCGCGACCGTGGAGGCCGCGGTGGAGATCGCGGCGGCGACCGCGGTGGGCGCGGCGGTGGTGGCGGAGGACGCGGCCGCTACTAAGTTCGGAGTTTCACGAGAGCAAGTTTGTTTGCCTGCGGGCAGCGTTCTGTTGTCCCGCACTCGTTTGGCTGCGCACGATAGTGGATCGACTCTCCTGCCTGGAATCAGCCCTACTTTCGTCAATCGGCTTGAGTCGCGTTGATGCTTGCGAACCGCGCATGTAAACTGAAAGCGGCTGGAGTGCGCCCGTAGCTCAGATGGATAGAGCGATTGCCTCCGGAGCAATAGGTCGGGAGTTCGAATCTCTCCGGGCGCACCAGATACTTCTTAATCTTGAAATCCTTCGCCAAAACCCTGGCTCAGGATTCTTTCCTCTCACAGCGCGGCCAGACGACGCTGTACCAGCAAGAAGTAGAGGGCCAGCAGAATTAGCAAGAGCCCGTTCACGCCTACAATGACGGGCGCTGTGAAAATGGGAACCAGCCATCCGGTTAACAGATTGCCCATGGGCATGCCTCCGCGAAATGCGAAGTTGTAGACGCTCATCACGCGGCCGCGCATTTCGTTGGTGGTGATCAACTGCACCAGGGAGTTCACGGTGGCGAAAACCGCCATCATGGAAGCGCCGACCAGCACAACAATGGCGCTGCTGAGTGGCACGGATTTCGACACTGCGAAAGCGGTGATTCCCGCGCCCAGGCAGAGAAGCGCC
>DATNMU010000348.1:0-3753 GCA_035602195.1 Candidatus Acidiferrum sp. | reverse complement strand
ATCTTCGGCCGCTCGGAGCCGATCAATCCCAGTTGCTGCATTTCGTCGAACGCCTTCCACATGCCGAGCAGACCCACTCCGCCGCCCGTCGGATAGATGATCCCCTGCGGAAGTTTCCATCCCAACTGCTCGGCAACTTCGTATCCCATGGTTTTTTTGCCTTCGACGCGATAAGGCTCCTTGGTGGTGGAGACATCGAACCATCCTTCTCTCGCCCAGGCCGGAGTTTCCTTAAGCTCGGCGACTTTTCGGGCACAATCGGAAATCAGCCCGTCAACCAGCGTGACGTGCGCTCCGTAATAATCGCACTCGATGCGATTCGCTATGGGCACATCTCTGGGCATGAAAATATGCGCTTCAATGGCCGCAGCGGCGGCGTAAGCGGCGAGTGCTCCGGCGGCGTTTCCGGCAGAAGGAATTGCCAGTTTTTTCAGGCCGAAGTGGCGGGCCATGGTGACGGCGGCGGAAAGTCCGCGCGCTTTGAACGAGCCCGTCGGATTCAGCCCTTCGTCTTTAATGAAGACGCTCGCATACTCGCGGCTGCGCAACAGGGGCGTGAAACCTTCGCCGAGCGAAACCGGCGCAGCCTCAGGCAGAACCGCAGCGTACCGCCACATGGTCGGCGCCAGGGGCAAGAGCGATGCCGGAGAAAAACTTTTCTTGATGCGCGCGAGATCGTAGCGCGCGTAGAGGATTCCGCCATCCTTTGGACAAACTGTTTGCGGGCGGTCGGCGGCATAGTGCTCGCCGCAGCGGGTGCATTCCAGATGATTGAGTCGCGACACTGAGAAAGTTTATCAGGCGCGATGGGCTGCACTTGTCTAATCATTGGCGATAGCCGGCTCGAATACCATCGCAACCTCATCGACATAAACCGGCCGCCACTCCGTGGTCTCGCCGAGAACGCTGGCCAGCGGCGACTCTCGGGGGACAACTACGTAGTTAGCAGGATGCTGCCGCAGAAACTCTCGCCACCCAGGTTCTACATGAACCAGCTTCAGATAAGATTTCAAAAACTCTTCTCCGTACAAATCGTGCCGGTCGTCGACCACCACTTTTGTGGGCGGGTAGAGCCGGTAGATAAGATAGCCTCCCCAGATGTCGGGACTCAACACCGGTCCCGGCGCACTTTGCTTCCCCAGATAATCAACAGCGGCAACCGGAAATCGCTTGGCGTCGAAATGCGCATTCATCAACTGAGTGCCGCCCAGACCACCGCCATGCACCGCAATCCAGAGTGTCAGAAACACGGCCGCAATCGGCCAAACATGGCCGCGCAGGCCCAGTTCGATTGACTTCATCCGGTCAAGAAATGATTTCGAAGGGTAGCCAAATCTATCGGACTTCTGGCTCGCGCTGGACAGCCACGGCCCAACCACCAGAATCAGCAGCAGCGACGACACTGGGATATTGCGCGAAGCATACAGGCCGGAAATCACCGCAAACAAAACCACGAGAAGCTGACTTGCCCGCGTCCGAGT
The DNA here is from genome assembly GCA_035602195.1 of Candidatus Acidiferrum sp. Classification (GTDB taxonomy): domain Bacteria; phylum Acidobacteriota; class Terriglobia; order Terriglobales; family Acidobacteriaceae; genus Sulfotelmatobacter. The sequence goes on along the minus strand of DATNMU010000348.1, from coordinate 2,272 downwards.
ATGCTTCACCGCCAGCGCAATCAGGGTGAGCAGCAGTAGAGCGGCAAAACATTTCTGCGCCACATAATGAAAATTCGGAGATTGAAACTCCTCAATGTGGTTCATCAGGAAGCGGTTCGACAGATAGTGATAGATGTGAATATACAGGCGAACTCCGTGAGGATTCGCCAGAGTCGCCGCCGAGCTCAACACTCCGGCCAGAGTTAAATTCCAAAGCCGCCGCCCCGCCTCGATCTTCCGCAGACTCTGATCGAATGGACCTTCTGTCGCTGTGAAAGAGAGGCTCGCCCACTCCCAGAACGCGCAGATCCAGCAAATCTTGAATAGAACAAAACCAACCAGGAAACCACCGTGCACATTCACCCAAACCAGCATCGTCAAGGGCAGGAGCCATAGAAGCCGAGTGCCTCGAATTTTGGACTCGCGATCGGTTGCGCCACGTTTCTCTGAGTTTTCCAAAATCCAAAACCACAGCAGCGTGAACAGCCAACTCACCACATGCGGCCGCGCCAGAAAATGAATCATCGATGCCGAAGCTGCCAGCAGCACCAGGAGTAGAGCCAGCAACACATTCGTTCCCCGCCGGATCAACAGCCGGAAGGCCCACGAAAAAACTCCTGCAATGATCAACGCCGTGAATAAAACGACTCCGTTCAGCCCGGAAACTTTCTCCAGACACCCCACCAGCACGTCGTACAACCACTCCCAGGCAAACCATGCGTGGCCCGCCATGCTCGACGAAAAAGGATCGACACGAGGGACGGAATGTGTCGCCAGGATGATTTGTCCGGTGCGAATATGCCAACCGATTCCGGCATCGCCCAGCAATCGCATCGACAGACTGGTGAAAACCAGCAGACCTAGCATCGCGACGAAAAGCAGACCGGCGATCGACGGCATAAGCCAGCGCACCCACGCGGGACGAATCGCCGCAGCCGAATTTTCCGAGCCTATTGCCATCGCGCTGAATCTTATAGAGTGGAAGCGTAAAGAGTAAAGAATGAACGGTAACGCTGCATCGCAAACCGCGCATCGGGTAGTGATCGTGGGAGCCGGCTTCGGCGGCTTGAACGCCGCCGAGAAGCTTGCCGGCGCGCCGGTGCAGATCACCGTCATCGACCAAAAAAACTACCACACGTTCCAACCGCTGCTTTATCAGGTGGCGACCGCCGGACTTTCGCCGGGAGAAATCGCCGCGCCCATCCGCTCGATTCTCAGCCGTCATAAAAACGTCGAAGTGCTGATGGCCGAAGTAACCGGCTTCGACCTCGATCGCCGCATGGTAAAAACGGCGGATCAGGAAATTCCCTACGATTCGCTGATTGTCGCCGCCGGCGCCAGCCACGCCTATTTCGGCCACGAAGAATGGGAGCCGTTAGCGCCCGGCCTGAAGACCATTGAAGACGCGATCGAAATTCGCCGCCGCGTTCTGCTGGCCTTCGAACTCGCGGAGCGGCGCGCGGCCGCGGGCGAGGGGGACGAGCCTTTAAATTTTGTGGTGGTCGGCGCCGGACCCACGGGAGTCGAACTTGCCGGAACCCTCGCCGAAATCTGCCGTCATGCTCTGGCCGGCGACTTCCACACCATCGATCCGCGGAGATCGAGGATTCATCTGCTCGAAGGTGGGCCGGTAGTGCTGCCAGCGTATCCCGCAGATCTGTCTCACAGCGCGCTTGAGCAACTTCGCCACCTGGGCGTGGAAGTAAGCACTTCCACGATGGTCACGAAAATTGAGCCCGGCGTCATCTACGTGGGCGACACGCCGATGAATGCCGCCGTGATTCTTTGGGCCGCGGGCGTAGCGGCTTCGTCGCTCGGGAAAAAACTCGGCGTCCCGACCGATCGTGCCGGCCGCGTGCTCGTTGGGCCCGACCTCAGCATTCCGAATCATCCTGAAGTGTTCGTCATCGGAGATCTTGCCGCCTTAAAAGATACATCGGGAAAGCTGCTGCCCGGCGTCGCACCCGTCGCCATTCTCGAAGGGCGATACGTTGCCAAGGTTATTCGGCGAGAAATTCAAGAGAGCGCGGAACTCGGCGCAAATTCAAACTCCGATGCGAAACTATCGCGGCGGCCGCCTTTTCACTACTACGACAAAGGCAGTCTCGCTACCATTGGCCGCGCCGCGGCCGTGGCGCAGTTCGGCAAGATTCACATCTCCGGATTCCCCGCCTGGCTGGCTTGGCTGTTTATCCATATTCTTTTTCTGATCGGGTTCCGCAACCGCTTGCTGGTTTTCATCCAATGGGCGTGGTCGTATTTCACCTATGAG
>DATNMU010000347.1:0-2355 GCA_035602195.1 Candidatus Acidiferrum sp. | reverse complement strand
CGGTGCATGCGCGCAATCAGATTCAGCGGATTCTGCAGGCGGATGGGCTGAAGCTGGTGCACTCCCGCCCGAAATAATCATCGAAAACGTCATCTCTGGCGCTAAACCTCCTGCTCTGTGAACAGTGCTAAAATTGTCGGTCTGCCATTCTTTCCTGTGAAGGGATTTGCATGCCCGAAACCACCCTGCAACCCGCCGTTCCCGCGCCGCTGACCACGCTCTCCGACGACGAGATTCTCTTCCGCGACAACATCCGGCAGTTTGCCGACGACAAAATTCGGCCGCTGGTGCGAGAGATGGACGAAAAAGGCATCTTCGACAAAGATCTCATCCGCGAATTCTTCCAGCTCGGTTTGATGGGCATCGAGATTCCAGAACAATACGGTGGCGGCGGCGCCAAGTTTTTTGAGGCGATTCTGGCGGTGGAAGAATTGTCGCGCGTCGACGCGTCGGCCGGCGTGATTGTCGATGTGCAGAACACGCTGGTCAACAACGCGCTGCTGCGCTGGGGCAGTGCCGAGCAGAAGAAACGCTTCTTGCCCAAGATGGCCTCTGAAACTGTGGGTGCCTATGCGCTCAGCGAGGCCGGTTCCGGTTCCGATGCTTTCGGGCTGCAGACGCGGGCGCAGCTTCAGGGCAGCGACTATGTGCTCAACGGCCGCAAACTGTGGATCACCAACAGCAAGGAAGCCGGACTGTTCGTGCTGTTCGCCACGCTCGATCCTTCTGCGGGATACAAGGGCATCACGGCGTTTCTGGTGGAGAAAAACGTTCCGGGATTCAGCGTAGGAAAGAAGGAAGACAAACTGGGCATTCGCGCTTCTTCCACTTGCGAGCTGCTTCTGGAAGACTGCCGCATACCAAAAGAAAACGTCCTCGGTGAGCCGGGCAAAGGCTACAAGATCGCGATAGAGACTTTGAACGAAGGACGCATCGGCATTGGAGCGCAGATGATCGGCCTGGCGCGCGGGGCTTGGGAGTTCGCCGCCAAGTACGCCAAAGAACGCAAGCAGTTCGGCAAGGCCATTGCCGAGTTTCAGGGCATCCAATTCCAGATCGCACAGATGGCCACTGAGATCGAAGCAGCCCGCCTGATGGTCTACAACGCCGCCCGCATGAAGGATGCGGGTATGAACTTCGTGAAGGAAGCGGCCATGACCAAGCTCTTTGCCTCACAGGTTGCGGAGCGCGTGACTTCTCTAGCGATTGAGATTTACGGCGGCTACGGCTTTACCAAGGATTATCCGGTCGAGAAGTACTGGCGCGATGCCAAGATCGGCAAGATCTACGAAGGAACCTCCAACATGCAGTTGGCCACCATCGCGAAGCTGCTGTTGGGAGGGAAATAAAGTAAGCCATCGCAGACCTTGAACAGCTGCCGTTAGCACGTTTAAGTACAATCTTCGGTGCTTTATGTGCATGGGATTGCACTTGCAAGCGCTTGCCGTTGTTTGATCGATCGCGCTAACTCCCAATAATTCAATGCCTTTAATGCCGTGATGTCATTGGCTCCCAAGCTGCAATCTGGTAGATGCCTGCGTTCGTGAGGCGGGCCGGGGTGCGACTTGACTACTTTGTTTGGTAACACGGCGGTGATGGCGATAGCGGCTCCAAAGAGGAAGCACAGCCTGCTGCCGGTGCTCGTTGTTTTGTTCGTTATTTCCTACGGACTGATGACCATGCTGATCGTAGAACAAGGCTCGGTTATCCAGTCGCAGCGCAATCTTATTCAGCTGATGTCTGGTGACGCCGCCAGCCTCTCAGTCATGAAAGGAAGAACCATCGGCAACCAGTCGATGGCACAAACCGGAGCGCAGAATTCCACGCCGTCGACCCAGGCGCAGGCTCCGGTTCGAAAGCAGACTCCGTCAAACCAAGACCCGTCAACCCAGGCTCCATCCGTTCGAACTCCGTCGACCCAGGGAACACCGCAACAGCAACATGGCCCCGGCCGGACTGGCCGCGTTGCGAAACCCGGATCTCAGGCTCCGCCAATACCGGCGGCTGATCTGGTAGATCACAGGCGCTCGTTGGTTACGATCTAGAGCGCGGAAACACGCGCCGCTGTGGGCGCGGAAAAGTCGAAAGCAATGAAGGTTCTGACCCTAGCCTTGTTGTTTAGTTTCACCACTGCCAAGCCTGCGCAACCCGTGCGCCGGCCAGTTGGCCATCTCGAGCAGCACTCCAAAGGCGGACGCTGGTATTTTGCCGCGAACGGCCACGCCGTTTACTGCTATGGGCCGGTGATGACCTTGCCGCAGGCCAACGGCAATCTGCAGAGAGTGGCCACTTTCTGCAGTGAGGGAAAATCCGTCGTTCCGCTGAAAGATTAGTTGCCCCTCCCATCCAAATTTC
>DATNMU010000346.1:0-28129 GCA_035602195.1 Candidatus Acidiferrum sp. | reverse complement strand
TTGATGGCGGGTTGAGCCTGATTTCCGCCGATGCCAGCGAGAAAGTGCACGCGCTCAATGAGCTTGCGCCGTTTGCCGCGCAGGCGAAGAAGACAGGCGTGGGCATGCGTGGTGATGTGCTGGAAATTTTGGGGCTGCCGCTGGAATTCTGGTCGCATACCGACGTTCTGAATTCCGACTTCAGCACGGGGCCATACAAAGATCAAAGTGTTCTACTGTGCGGAATGGACGGGCATACAGCGTGGGCGAATCGCGCGCTGTTGCAGCGGGCGGGGATTACGGCAGATTTTCTGAAAAAACTTTCTCCGGACCAGCGAAGCTACTACGGCACGGATAAAGAAGGGCAGCCGAATGGTTTTTTGGTGGATGCAGGCACAGAGAAGATTGAATTGCTTTTGCCAAAGTTCACCGCGGATAAATTGCTGGCGGCGGGGCGCGCGGCTCTGCAATATGAATACAGTCTGGGAATCACGGCGTGGCTCGATCCACTGGCTCTTGATTATGTGTTGCAAGCCTACAAACTGCTGGCCGATCACCGAGAGTTGAACTCGGAGGTGGTTGCGTTTCCGCAGGTGTTCGCGAAGGATCCGGCGGCAGAACTCGCGGGGGTGCAGAAAACGCGCGAGACCTACAAGGATGTACCCAACCTTCATGTGACGGGAATCAAAATATTCGCGGACGGAGTGGCGGAGTTTCCTTCGCAGACGGCGCACCTGAGTAAGCCTTATAAGAATACCGGGCGCAATGGCGATCTGCTGTTTGATCCGAAGAAGTTTGCCGAGTTATGTGTGGCGGCGGACAAGCAGGGATTAATTATCCACGTGCATGCGATTGGCGACGGCGCGGTAAAGCAGGCGCTGGACGGAATTGCGGCAGCGCGAAAGGCGAACGGGAATTCCGGGTTGCCGCATACGCTGACGCATGAACAGTTTGTGCAGCCGGAAGATTTTCCTCGGTTTCGAGCGCTTGGCGTCATCAGCGCGTTGCAGCTTTTGTGGGCGGAAGCGAGTCCGGACACGATTGAAATTTTGAAACCTTATCTGGATGCGGAGGTTTACAAGTGGCAGTATCCAGCGCGATCGATCCTCGACAATGGCGGGATTATTTCCGGAGCGAGCGATTGGCCGGTTTCGACCGCGAATGTGTTCCAGGCGATTTATCAGGCAGAGACACGGAAAGGGTCGGAAGGAGTTTTGGACGCGTCGCAGGCGATGCCGCGGGAGGCGATGTTTTATGCATATACGCGAAATTCGGCGCGTGCCATGAATCTGAATTCGATTGGAACCATCGCCGCGGGGAAGCGTGCGGATTTGGTATTGCTGGACCGCGATGTACTGACCGTTTCTCCGGAGGAGATGCGGGATACGAAGGTAGTGTGGACGATGGTGGCGGGGAAGATGGTGTATCGGGCGAAGTGAAGGAGCGGGCTGAGTGGTAGCCATGTCTTGCAAAAGAGGCGATACATGGGCCAGTTCGTTTCCCAATCCGGCGCTAGGGTTGATATATGACAGATTTAGGCAAGTTGCTGATTTTTGCCGGCGGGGCGCTCGTAGTCGCGGGACTCGTGGTACTGCTGCTGGGGCGTGCGCATCTGCCGCTGGGGCGACTGCCCGGTGACTTTCTGTATCGCGGGAAAAATACGACGGTGTATTTTCCGTTGGCGACGTCGCTCGTGGTGAGCGTAGTGCTTTCGATTTTGTTGTATTTGGTGAGCCGCTGGCGCCGGTAGACGCCGAGGGCTCAGTGTTCGAGGATGCGAGCACGCTCAGAGAAAAACTTCGGCCGCTGGTGTCACTTTGATCGAGTGAGTTCCGGCGGAAAAGCCATCGAGAACCAGGTTCTGGTGCGCAATGATCTGCGAGGCGGTTAAAACCGGGGTGTCGCGCGTGAGGTGCGCATCGCTCACCAGCGTCACATCATAGCCGAGAGTAACGGCGCGGCGGCAGGTGGTGTCGACACAGAATTCGGTCATGGCACCGGCGATGATAACGTGCCCGATCTTATTCCTTTGAAGTTCTTCTGCGAGTTCCGTTTCAAAGAATGAGTCTGAAGCTTTCTTTCTTGTGATGGGCTCGCCGCTTCGGGGAAGAATCGAAGGATGGATCGCCCAGGCGGGAGTCTCTGTCTCGAGAGGATGTCCTTTGGGACCATCGTGCTGGATGAAGACGACCGGTGTTCTCGCGGAGCGGGCTTGGTTCAGCAGAATTTTGATATTGGATAGGACTTGGTGCTGCAGGTTGGACGGCATAAGTTCTACCAGGCCGACTTGGACGTCGATTATGAGCAGCGCAGCCTTCACGTAAACCTCCGAGACGATAAGCTCTCAGACGCACTCATTGTAATGCGTTGATCTGTTGCCTCCCTGGTCAGAAAAGTAGTCAGGCTTCGCTCGACCGAAGATCCGGGAGCCCGTCCTGAGCGGAGCCACAGGGGTGTCCGACCCCCATACAATGAGCCTCGCCGGCAGGCCATGAAATCCACAGGAGCAGGATGGCGCGGTTGTGATGAACGTCACAGACGAACCGCGAACGGATCGAATATTTTTTTCGGCGAAGGGGCAGGAAAAACGCTCTTGAGGGACTCCAGGATGCTTGGGAACGTACATCACCTTACAGGAGAGCACGAACAGAATGAACAGCACGAACAACACGAACAGCATGAACAGTATGAAAAGTATGAACAGCACAAAAGGAGTAGAACGGCTCATCTCGCAGCGATGGCCTAAATTGAAGAAAAGAGCGCAAACCGAGAATAATCTCGAAGAGCTGATCGCGGTACTTGAGGAGATTGACGACTTATTGTCCAATCTGGAGATGAGAATTGCCGTTGGGAACCGGAAGGTGCCTTCGAGAGCCACTGCCGTCTCGACCGCAGCTTTCTCCGTTTGTCACGTTTTGCCGGACGATTCAGAAGGTCAATTTGATGAATGAAACCTCGCCTCGCCCCAGACCGCGCTGGGCACGTCAAATTGCCAATGAGGTATGCGGATTGGTTCAGCAGCAAATCGACGCGCTCCAACAGGGTCTGGGCGAAGGCGATCTGGAAGAATATCTCGAGCGACGCGAGCAAATAGATGAATTGCAGGCCGAGGTAAGGACCTTTCACCGGCGACCCTCGTAGGAGTGGCGGGGTTACCGGACTAGCTGGCCCCGGCCTGCGATCTCATACCGCCGTACGTCTATGTTTTGCTGCGTCGGCGCCGAGGCCTGGGCCTCTTGGGTCACATTCCTCGGAATGCCAACTCCGCAACAAAAAATCGCGGCGAGGGAATCCTCGCACTCTGCGACTCCAGATTGTCTGCTTGCGAAAAGTACATGAAGGAAAAAGGCAAGATACTGAGAGCATAGCCTTGTGATCCTTAACATCCTTCGTGGGAAACTGCTTGCGATGATTAGCCTTCACTCGCCTTTCCCCAGCCATCTGAAATAAGCCCTCCGTTTGGAAACCCGCGACGGGAAGGCTACACTGCACTCGACGTGTCTTTGAGCGATCAACTCGGATTCAGGTTCACGCCGCCGGAGAGGCGGGTGTGGACGGTGCGCGGGCTGGTGGCCGCCGTGCGGTCGCATGTGGAGCGCGAATATTCCGATGCGTGGGTGGAGGGCGAGATCTCGAATTTTCGCGCGCCCGATTCAGGACATCTTTATTTCACCCTGAAGGATGGGAACGCGCAGATTCGGGTGGTGATGTTCAGTTCGAAGGCGAAGCTGCTCAGGTTTCGTCCAGCAGATGGAATGCAGGTGGTGGTGCGCGGCAGGGTGACGATTTATGAAGACCGCGGCGAGTTGCAAATTGCCGCGGAGTATTTGGAACCGAAAGGCGCGGGAGGGTTGCAGGTCGCGTTCGAGCAGTTAAAGGCGAAACTGGAAGCGGAAGGATTATTTGCGGCGGATCGGAAGAAAGCGATTCCGACATTGCCATCGCGGATCGGTATTGTGACTTCGCCGCAAGCGGCGGCGTTGCGCGACATCCTGAACATTTTGCAGAGACGGCATCATTCGGTGAGTACGGTGATTTATCCGGCGCAGGTGCAGGGCGACCTGGCCGCCGCGGAAGTCGCCAGTGGAATACGATATTTCAATCAGAGCCGCAGTGTGGAAGTAATTATTGTGGGGCGCGGCGGAGGGTCGGCCGAGGACTTGGCGGCGTTCAACGATGAAGGGTTGGCGCGGGCGGTGGCGGCGTCGGAGATTCCGGTGATTTCGGCGGTGGGTCATGAGACGGACTTTACGATCGTTGATTTCGTGGCGGACCTGCGGGCGCCCACGCCTTCGGCGGCGGCGGAGTTGGTGATCCGGTCACGCGTGGAAGTTGAGAATCAGTCGGAAGCAGCACGGGAGCGGCTGGTGCGCGCCATGGAACGCAAGCTGCTGGAAGCGCGGAATGCGCTGATGGAACGTGCGCAGGATGGGGCGTTTGCGCGCATGATGGATTTGATCCGGCAGCGGCAGCAGAAAGTGGATGACTTGACTTTCCGGCTGGAGCGGGGAGAACGAAACGCGCTGGAACAGATGCGGAGGCGGTGGGAGATGGTCGCGGCGGCGGTGCGGCATTACGATTTGCGGAGAGTGCTGGCGGGAATTCGCGGAGAACTGGAAGCGGGAACCGCGGCAGTGGCGGCCGCAATGCGAAATCAATTATTGCAGAATAAGGTTCGCCTGGAACGCATGGCGAGGGCGCTCGATATGCTTTCGCCGTTGGCGATTCTGGATCGTGGATACGCTTTAGTATTCGATCAAGCAGGTCAGTTGGTGAAGGATTCGGGTCAGGTGAAAGTTGGAGAGGAGATTTCCGCCCGGCTGGCGCGGGGCGAGATTCGGGCTACAGTGAGGGAGACCACGGAAGGGAAGACGGGGCAGTGATGGAAATGCCTTGCGAGGTCAATCGTTATGTCCGGCAGGCATGGGGTCTTCGCTTCGCTCAGAGTCACAAAACTTAATATTCCGCGACAGCATTAGAATATAGAGTTCTGTAGTGCAAGACTTCGCGATAGGGAGACACGGTGACGCAACTGATGGCGCCATGGTTGAAGGTGTCGTTCACGGTGCTCGACATCTTGCTGGTGGCGATAATCATCTACGAAGTGCTGGTGATGATTCGCGGTACGCGGGCCGCGCCCATGCTGGCAGGTCTTGCGGCGGTGGCGGTGGCGTTTTACCTGGCGCGAATCGGCGAGTTGGCCACGTTGAACTGGCTGGTCAGTCATCTGTTGCCTTATGTGGTGTTCGCGCTGATCGTGGTGTTCCAGTCGGAGATTCGGCACGTGTTGTCGGACGTGGGCCGGCGGGTCAGCTTTCTGCGCGGAGCGACGGTCGACGGCGATTCGTATGACGACATTGTGCTGGCGGCGAATTTATTTTCGCAACACCAGACGGGCGCACTCATGGTGATTGAGCGCGAGATCGGATTGCGAACCTATATTGAAAGCGGCGTGGCCATGGATGCCAAGCTTTCTTACGATCTGTTGGCCACCGTTTTCCGGCCGAGCGCGCCGCTGCACGATGGCGCGGTAATTATCCAAAAAGACCGGTTGGCGGCGGCGGCTTGCTTTTTGCCGCTGTCGATGAATCCCGTGCTGTCGACGCAATTAGGAACGCGGCATCGAGCGGCGATTGGAATCACCGAAGAGACGGATGCGATCGCAGTAGTCGTCTCGGAAGAGACGGGCGCCATCAGCCTGGCGGTGGCGGGCAAGATTGAACGGGACCTGACGGCGGAGCAGTTGCGCGAGCGGTTGAGCGCGGAGCTGCGCCGATACATGGCGCCGGTCGCATTACCTACGGCCGTGCCGCGCGAAGAGGAATCGCTGGACTCCCCGCTCCGGGCGCGCGCCCCGATGAGTGCGGATGGGGAAGATGATCCGGAAATGGAGCGGCCACTATGACAGGGCTGTTGCGCCGCTGGGTGCTACATAATTTCTGGCTGAAGATTTTGTCCTTGCTGCTGGCGACCGGGTTATGGCTTGCGATTTCGCCGGATCAGGAACTGGCGGAAGTCGCGGTCAGGGTGCCGATCGAGTTCGAACACGTGCCGCTGCATTTGGAGATTAGTTCTGCGACCATACCGGATGCGCAAATCCGGGTACGCGGGCCACAGCATTTGATTCGAGATTTGCGATCGACCGACATCCATGCGGAACTGGAGCTGGCAGACGCCAAGCCGGGGGAGCGCACATTCGATCTGACGGCACAACAGATTCACCTCGTCCGCGAGTTGCACGTGGTGCAGGTTGTGCCCGGCCAGGTTCATCTTAGTTTCGACATGCGGCTGACGCGCGATGTGGAAATTCACCCGCGCGTCACGGGAGTTTTTCCAGACGGAGAGCAGATCGCAAAAGTCCTGGTGGATCCCGAAAGAATCACTATTACTGGCCCACGACACCAGGTCGAAATGGTAGATGCGGCCACCACCGATCCAGTGGATGCTTCAGGAACACGGACGCAGGCGACCTTTGTAACCAACGTTTACGTTTCTGATGCGCTGGTGCAGGTGGTGCAGCCGACACCAGTTCGGGTGACGGTGATCATGGAAAAGACGGCGCCGGGTGCGCACTGAGCAGGGGCAGGCCTCTGAAGGCTTAACCTGATACGGATCTGAAGTTGTCCAGTTCGATATCCGCCAATTCACTATTCGTAGAAAATCGGAAATTAGGGAACCCGCAAACTCTATGAGCAATCAGACTCGACAGTTGTTTGGCACGGACGGGATACGGGGGGTGGCGGGAGAATTTCCGCTGACTGCGGAAAGCACGTACTTGATTGGCCGAGCACTGGGACATGATTTAGTGCGGGCGACGGCGAAGGCGCAAGCGGTGATGGGGCAGGACACGCGTGAATCCAGCGCATGGATTGCAGACCGGGTCGCTGCCGGCTTGGCTTCGGTTGGAGTCGACGTCCACAGCGCGGGTGTGATTACTACGCCGGGCGTGGCGTTCCTGGCGCGGTCGCGCGGGTTTGCGGCGGGAGTAGTGATCTCGGCTTCGCACAATCCGTGGACGGATAACGGGATCAAAGTTTTTTCCGGCGATGGATTCAAGCTGACGGATGCGCGGGAGTTGGCCATTGAGAAAGAAATCTTCGGGCTGCTGGGGAAGCCGGGTGCGCTGGACGATACTGCGCTGAAAATTGCCGGGCCGTCTCTACCGGGAGAGGAGAATCTAAGGAGGGCGTATATCCAGTCTCTGGCTGGGAGCGTTTCGTCGGATTTGACCAAGTTGCGCGTGCTGGTGGATTGCGCGAATGGAGCAGCGACGGCGGAGGCTCCGGAATTGTTTCACAGCCTGCGAGTGCAGGCGACGTTCATTCACATTGCCCCGGACGGGAGAAACATTAATGAAGGATGCGGGGCGCTGCATCCGGAAACACTGGGGCGGGCGGTAGCGGAGTCTGGTGGGAAATTTGATCTGGGCGTAACGTTCGATGGCGATGCCGATCGGGCTCTGTTTTGCGACGGCGACGGACGCGTGGTGAATGGAGATGGCGTGCTGCTGCTTACCTCGCGCGATCTGCAGAGCCGGAGCAAGTTGACGGGATCGACCGTGGTCGCGACGACCATGTCGAACATGGGAGTCGAGATCGCGCTGAAGAAAGCGGGCATTCGCATGTTGCGGGCGAACGTGGGGGACAAATATGTGCTGGAAGAGATGTTGAAGACTGGAGCGATTCTGGGCGGGGAGCAATCGGGACATATTATTTTTCGCGATGGCGACGCCACTACAGGTGACGGGCTGCTGACCGCATTGCGAGTGATGGATGTAATCGTGCGCAGCGGGCGGTCTTTAGCAGAGTTAGTCAGCGACCTGAAAGTTTACCCACAGAAAATTCAGAATGTGCGGGTGCGGGAGAAGGTTCCGTTTATTCAGGTGCCGGAAGTACAGCGGGCGATTGAAGCGGCCCAGCGCGAACTTGATGGCAACGGGCGCGTGGTGGTGCGCTATTCGGGAACAGAGGCGCTGGCGCGGGTGATGGTGGAGGCAGAGTCGGAAGAGAAGATGCGAACGCTTGCGGCAGGAATAGCTGAGAAAATTCAGCAGGCGCTAGGAGTTTGAGCGTCAGAGCACGCGGTTGCACCAGAGATAAAGACAGTTGACTGAATCAACCGTCAAAGGTCGAGTTTCGCTTTCCGAGCTGGCATTCGTTTTTTTAAAATTGGGAACAATCGCGTTTGGCGGCCCGGCGGCGCACATCGCGATGATGGAAGATGAGTTCGTCCGCAAACGAAAATGGATTAGCGATGACGATTTTCTGGATCGGGTGGCCGCGGCCAGCTTGATTCCGGGGCCGAGTTCAACCGAAGTTGGAATTTTCATCGGCCATTCGCTGCGCGGATGGCCCGGGCTGATTGTTGCGGGCTCTTGTTTTATTATTCCTGCCGCAATTCTGGTGACTGTGATCGCCGCGGCTTACGTGCATTTTGGGTCGCTGCCACAAGCCGAGGGCGTTCTGCGCGCGATCAAGCCGGTGGTGATAGCCATCATCCTTCAGGCATTGTGGAATTTGGGAAATACCGCGACGAAGAGCACAGCACTGGCCTTGATTGGCGCGGCATCCGCGATCTTAAGTTTTGTAGGCTTCAATCCCCTTTTCATATTGATGATTGCGGGCTCTGCTTCGGGAATTGTGTGGTGGGCACGGAAAAGTAAAAGCGATTCGGTTGCGCTTTTTGGGATTGGCTTGCCAAAGTTATTCTCGCCCGCCGGTTTGGCAGCGCTAGCGGTTGCCGTGGCAGTGCCTATCAGCCTGTGGCGATTGTTTCTCTCCTTCTTGAAGATCGGATCGGTTGTCTTCGGAAGTGGATATGTCCTGCTGGCGTTTCTGCATTCTGAGTTTGTTGATCATCTGCATTGGTTGACGGAAAAACAACTCATCGACTCGGTGGCAGTGGGTCAATTTACACCGGGACCGGTTTTCACTACCGCGACATTTATCGGGTATCTGGTGGGCGGCTTGCCAGGAGCTTTTTTTGCGACGCTGGGAGTTTTTGTACCTGGCTTTCTTTTTGTCGCTGTTAGCGGGCCCTTGCTTCCGAAGATTCGCCGCTCGGCATTGGCGGGAGCTGTGTTGAATGGAGTGGTGGTGGGATCGCTGGCTTTGATGGTTGTCGTGGCCTGGCAGTTGGGGAAGGCTTCGATCACAGATTGGCTGACTATTCTTATTCTGGCTGCGAGTTTGGTTGCGGTATTTCGGTTCAAGGTAAATTCGGCATGGTTAATTTTGGGCGCGGGGGTAGTGGGGTGGGTGGCGAGAGGGTGAGAGACGTGCAGTCGAGCTTCGCTCGACGGGACAGCCGGAGGCGACTGTGTCCGAGCTAGATTGACTCTAGCTATTAACCGGCGTAGGCTTCGGTCCGTCAAAGCACCTTTGGTGCTCACTTGCCTCGCAAGGAGGAACGATGGTTCCCCTCAGTGCCTTATGGCTTCCGATCCTGCTTTCGGCAGTGATCGTGTTTGTTGCCAGCTCGATTCTGCACATGGTGCTTCCCTACCACAAGAGCGATTACCGCAAACTGCCGGAGGAAGACAGAGTGGTTGACGCGCTGCGGGCGGCCGGAGTGACTCCGGGCCCGGCTTATCATTTTCCGCACACCACGCACAAAGAAATGAAATCACCTGAGGTTGTCGAGAGGTTCAAGCGCGGACCGATCGGCTTGTTGACCGTAATTCCCAGCGGCCCACCGGCGATGGGGAAATATCTGGGGCTGTGGTTCGTTTATTGCCTGGTGGTCAGCATCTTCGTCGCTTATTTGACGGGACGCACGCGCCTCCCCGGCACGCCCTACCCGCAGATTTTTCGCGTAGCGGGTGCGATGGCTTTCATGGCATACGGTGTGGGGCAATTGCAGGATTCAATCTGGAAAGGCCAGACGTGGGGCGTAACCGCGAAGCATGTGTTCGACGGGCTGATTTATGCGCTGCTGACGGCAGGGACGTTTGGTTGGTTGTGGCCGCGGTAAGGGCTGGTATGTTTCTCCGGTTCGCAATCACTTTGACGGGGTGGGTACCGAGAGGCTGAGTGTGAGGCCTGGCCGGGCTTCGACAAAAAAACTTGTCAATAGGCAAGAATTACACTTTTCCGCCTATGTCATTGCAAACAACGCTAATAAATTTATGGCGCTGATGTCACAATCACCCCCTGCAATTTGCTATTCTTAATATATAGGGTAAATCTTCTAGAAATGGCAAGGCACGGCCCATAAAGCCGTGCCTTTTTCATTTCTGGGCGGAAGACAGCCGGCGCGCGAGCCAGCCCCCAGTGCTGACAAAAAACTATGACAAAAAAATTCAAGGCAACGTTTGCCAACTACAAGAAGCGCGGCGCGTGGGTCGAACTCCTGTTCATGACGCAAGCCTCGAAACGGGGCTTCAGCGTCTCCAAGCCATGGGGCGATGCGGAGCTTTACGATGTCGTGCTGGAATCTGAAGGATGTTTCCTACGCATTCAGGTGAAGTCCACAGACTCCTGGAACGGAGGTTCATACATGTGCGCCCTGAGCGCAGGAGGCGGGCGCTCTTACACTTCGAAAGACCTGGATTACTTCGGAATCTACATCCTCCCCGATGACGTTTGGTACATCTTCCCCGCGAGTCGACTTGTTGGAAAGAGCGCTGTCGCTCTTAGCCCGCACCGCACCCGCGAAGACTGTGAATCTGAGTGGTACCGGGAAGCCTGGTCGCTTCTCCAACCCCGCCGCGGGCGTCGCAAGAATCCCAAAGGGCCGCAAGTCCACTGTCCGCCGCGCAAACCACCCCGTCGCGATGAAGCCTCAGATTCAAAATGATCCCGCCCTCGGCGACGGCTCGCTGCCAGGGTGCGGCCTTTGTGTGGGTCGGACACTCCTGTCCGACAAACGCCGGCGCTGTCACTGCTCATGTGGAGACAGCCGCCTCGGCTGTCCCAGGCAGAGCGAGGCTCGCCTGGGTCTGTAGGGGTCCCTACACCCAGCATCTTCTGAATCTCCCGGGTAATGTGGAGGCGGACTCGGAAGAGAAGATGCGGGCGCTTACGGCGGGAGAGATTCAGAAGGCGCTGGGAGTTCGACAAACTAGGTAGTGGGTTTGGGCTTCGCTCAGACAGGAAGCCCATTGTTGCCGTTCACTCAAACAATCGTTCACTCAAATATTGGCGCTGTCCTCGCCAGGACCTCGGCCATAAGCGCGTCCGGAATGGCTTCCAGCTTTTTCCCGCCGCGCGCGGCAAGATCGAGAGCGCGGAGCTGGTCGCATCGGATAATCCCCGTCGTTTTTGTGCCTGCTTCCGCCAGGGACACGGCGAAACCAGCCATGCGCGCGAAACTTCCGCCGCTGGTGATGGGCAGAACTACGGGGACCTTGGTGACACGGTTGAATGGTTCCGGGGAAACTATCAGCACCGGACGCCTGCCCTTTTGTTCGTGGCCTGAGGAAGGGTCAAGACTGACGAGCCAGATTTCGCCGCGCTTCATTCCTCGTTCCCCAGCTCGATCCGTCCTGCGTTCCATCAGATAAGCTCGCGTCCGACGGGCTTGCTATCGAGCCATTCTCGTTCTTGTTTCGAGCTTTGTTTGGAGCCTACCTTCGAACGACGCGGCCTGGGATTGCATTGGGCCAGCAGTTCAGCCAAGCTGTAGCGTGGGCGCGGGTGCGCCTCCACGATGAGACGGCCACTTTCCACCGCGACGCCGACCTTGGCGCCAGGCTGCAATTGGAGGATGTTGAGAAGGGCGGGCGGGACGGCCAGCATGACTGAGCCGCCGACCTTGCGCAGGTTGGTGGTATGCATGGCGGTTCTCCTTAGTTATATTTTAGTATAACACAAATTAATGTTTATTCGTTTTGTTATCGACGAAAGACACCGCGAGTCGCATCAGGAGCTTGGCCTCTTCCATGCTGCCGGAAAACTGCGAGACAGCGGTTCACTTTCGCAGCCCGAAGCCGATCTACTTCGGGAAATTCGCAGCTGGTTCGATATCAACCTGGAAGAACCGAAGAGATTTACATCTGCCAAGCCTCCCTACTACCGCAAGCGGCAGAACGGGATCTCGTGGTTCAAGATTCAGCAGGGGAGCACATCGGCAAGATGCACGAAATGGTTGCTCTATTGAAGCACCACGACCTTCCTGTCCGCATGATCAAAACGGCGCGGCCGGGTTACGTGGTTTATGAAGACGAGTTTCAGATTGTTGCGGTACCCTTCGCCGACTCCGAAATATGAGTGCGGTCTGAAACATTTCGATCAAAAACCCCGCCCTGTCCCTCCGAAGAACGGAGGGACAAGGACGGGGCACCCGCTTCGTTTTTAATGCATAGCGTTTATCGGACAGGAGTGTCCGACCCACACGAACCTAATCTAAATCTCTCCAGTTGGGGCCTACGCCCATCTCTACTAGCAGGGGCACGGCTAACGCGTGGACTTTTTCCATTTGCTCGCGGACTAGAGGCTGCATAGTATCCACTTCTTCTTCGGGGACTTCGAAGACTAGTTCGTCGTGGACTTGCAGAGTCATTCTTGATTTCAATTTACGTTCTTGCAGGGCGGCGTCGATGCGAATCATGGCTACTTTTATTAGATCAGCGGCGGTGCCTTGCAGCGGGGTGTTGACGGCGGTGCGCTCGGCGAAGCCGCGCTGGTTGGAGTTTTTGCTGTTGATGTCGGGAATGGGGCGGATGCGTCCGTGGAGGGTTTTTACTTTCAGATCGCGGCGAGCTTCTTCGAGAGTTTTGTCGATGAAGGCACGGACTCCGGCATACTTCTCGAAATAATTTGCGATGAACTGTTTCGCTTCTGCGGGCTCGATGCCAAGATTTTGCGAGAGGCCGAAGGGCGACAGCCCGTAGACGATGCCGAAGTTGACGACCTTGGCCTGGCGGCGATGGTCGGGCGTGACCATCAGCGGCGGCACTCCGAAGACTTGCGAGGCAGTGAGAGTGTGGATGTCGTCGCCGCGGCGGTAGGCTTCGACCAGCAGCGGATCGCGGGAGAAGTGGGCGAGCAGGCGGAGTTCGATCTGCGAATAATCGGCGGTGAGCAGCACGTGGCCGGGCTCGGCGATAAACGCGGCGCGGATGCCGCGTCCAAGTTCGGTGCGGATGGGAATATTTTGCAGGTTCGGATTCGCGGAAGAAAGACGGCCGGTAGCGGTTCCGGTTTGCGCGAAGGTGGTGTGCAGGCGGCCGGTCGTACGATCGATCAGCGCGGGCAGTGTGTCGACGTAGGTGGATTTCAGCTTGGTCAGCTGGCGGTAATCGAGGACCATGCGGGCGATGGGATAATCCTCGGCAAGGGTTTCGAGAACATCGACGGCGGTTGAGATGGTGCGTCCCTTGCCGTATTTCACGGGCTTGGGAAGATTCATGCGATTGAAGAGAACGTCGCCGAGCTGGCGCGGAGAGCCGACATTGAATTCCGCTCCGGCGATCTGATGAATCTCTTTTTCTTTGACGGCGATCTCGCGCTCGAGTTCGATCGACATTTTGGAAAGTGCGGCGGTGTCGATTTTTACTCCAGCCTGCTCCATTCGGGCGAGGACTGGAACGAGGGGAAGATCGATTTCATCATAAAGTTTGGTGAGTCCCGCTTGTTTTATTTCTTCGCGGAAAGCGGTGGTAAGCCTGCCTGTAACATCGGCGGCTTCGGCAAGGTCGCCGCTGAGTTTGAGATTGAAGCGGCGGAGAGCCACGTCTGGCAGGCGATGCGATGAATATGTGGGATCGAGCAGGTAGGAGTACAACATGGGATCGTGCTCGACGCCTTGCAAATTTATCCCATGCGAATCGAACGCATGAATAGCGGATTTGTAATCGTGAATTGATTTCGGAGTGGCGGCGTTGGCCAGGACGGAGCGCAGTTTGGCGGCAGCACCAGCGGAATCGAGTTTGACGACGGAGGCCGAACCTGCGGCAGCTGAGATGGCGATGCGGCGGGCAGCGGGTTCGGGCGCTGCAAGCTGAGATGAGTCGTCTGTCAGCGCGAGCATTCCCGTCTGCGGCTCTTCCTCAACAGTTTCTTCCTCAATTTCTGGAAGCGGCTCTGACTGTTCCACGGCGATGGCAAGCGAACCTTCTTCCGTTACGGAGATCAGAATCTTTTCTACTTCTTCGACAGTTTCTGCTTCGCCGTACTCGGTTTCGGTGACTTGAACTGTCGGCAGTAATTCTTTGAGCAGAGAAGTAAATTCGAGTTCAGTGAAAAGTTGGCGGAGGTTATCGACATCGGGTTCGCCGGCGCGCATGGCTTCGACGTTGAACTCGACGGGAACGTTTGTGTCGATGGTAGCCATGCTTTTGCTAAAGAGGATGATGTCGCGATTGTTGAGTAGAGATTCGCGGTAGGTTTTCTTTTCGACTTCGGCGGCGCGGTCGAGGGCCTGCTCGACGCTGCCAAAGCGTTTAATGATTTCAACGGAACCTTTTTCGCCGATGCCGGGAGCGCCGGGAATATTGTCGATGCTGTCGCCGCGCAGGGCCATGATATCGATGACGCGCTCGGGTGGGACGCCGAGAATTTCTTCAACCTTGGCGGCGTCGCAGATCAGATTGTCCTTAGGTGGATTCAATATCTGCACGTCGTCGTTGACAAGCTGCATCATGTCCTTATCGCTGGAAACGACATACACGCAGTAATTTTCGGCTGCGGCTTTACGGGCGAGAGTGCCGATGACGTCGTCGGCCTCGAAGCCGGCGAGTTCGAGGATGGGGATGCGGTACGCCTCGAGGGCGCGGCGAATGTACGGAATCTGCTGCGCGAGATCCTCGGGCATGGCGGCGCGGTTGGCTTTGTATCCCTTGTATTCAATCTCGGTGAAGGTTTGGGTTTTGATATCGAACTTGCGCACTTTGGTGATGGCTTCGGCCTGCGTATCGCGAAATGTTTTGGCGGCAACGTCGAAGACGGCGGCGAGATAGTTCGGAGAAAAATCATCGCGAAGCTTGCGCAGCATGTTGACGAAAACATAGACGGCAGCGGTAGGCAGTCCGGATTTCGTGGACATGGAACGCTGGCGCGCCATCGCGTGATAGGCGCGGAAGATGAAACTCATCGTGTCGATGAGGTAGATGCGGGGCTTGGGGGAGGTTTTCTTTGCCACGATGACCGGGGCTGAGGCCGCGACAGGAGTCGGGGATTTTTTTCTAAGAGGCAAGAGAATATTTTAACAGCCGACGAGCGTGACTGAGAGGCTGTCGATCTTCGCTCGACCGGGCAGCCAAGCGCGGCCGTCCCCGCATAATCAATCCCACATATTCGTCCAAGAACTCATCAGGACCGAGCGGGCTTGCCGTACTCGGTGGTATAGTGGAGGGCTATCTCGCCACAGGTGCCTTGTTCGGCGGAATAGACGACGCAGGTATCGAACGGGCGCGAATACACATGAAGGCTGACGGCGCGCTGATTGAACTCGCGGGGATTGAAGACGCGATGTACAGGCTCGAGTGGATCGACAGCACAAGGATGCGACAGGTTCATCTCGACGATTTCCGTGGATTTGATCGTGCATTTGCCGGCGGTGATGTCCTGATGCACGACGTGAAAGTTTTCGACCAGCAAGCGGCCGATGGGCGCGGCCATCCAGCAATTCTGGTCGCGGTGGTTGTGGACAGAACTGGCCTGGCCGACTTCCCAGCAGATGGCAACCAGTTCGTAGAGCGGTGTTTTGTCGATGAGGTTGCGGGTGTAGTGCTGGCGGTCCCAGGTGAGATAGGGCGCGAGCGAGTCGGGATTCAGAGGGGAGTCTTGCAGAAATCTTCTCAAGGTTTCGACTTCGTCAAACGCGGACTCGGGGAAGTTGCGGAGTTGGGCGACGAAATCGTGGATCGGTATCGGTTTTACAGCAGTAGCCATGGGTTGCTCCCGGGTAAGTATAGCGCTTGCTCTGGCTACAAAAAACCTTGAACAACCAGTGACACAGAGGTGCACGAGGTATTACTCGATGAACATGCAGTCTCCGTAGGAGTAGAACCGGTAGCGTCCAGCGACCGCGTGTTGGTAGGCGAGCAGGATATTTTCTTTGCCGGCGAAGGCGCTGACTAGCATCAACAGAGTGGATTGCGGGAGGTGGAAATTTGTGAGCATCGCGTTGACCACTTCGAATGCGAACCCGGGATAAATAAAAATGTCGGCCGAAGCTGCTCCGGGAAGTATGGCTCCAGCGCCGCGGAGAAATGCATGTTCGAGAGTGCGGACGGTCGTAGTGCCAACCGCGACGACACGGCGCGAAGCGTGGAGAGCCTGATTGATGGCCGAGGCGGCGGACGGAGAAATGGAGTAAGACTCAGAGTGGATTTTGTGATCTTCGACGCGTTCGACGCGGACCGGTTGAAAAGTTCCCAGACCAACGTGAAGGGTGATCTCGACAGTTTCGACGCCGCGCTGGCGAATGCGGTCGAGGATCTCCGGCGTGAAATGAAGTCCCGCAGTGGGCGCGGCGACGGAGCCGCGATGAGCGGCGTAGACGGTTTGATAGCGATTGAGGTCGCCGGAAGAATCCGGGCGCGCGATGTATGGCGGAAGGGGCACGTGCCCGATGCGATCGAGGATGGAATAGAAATCGCCGACTGGCTGAAAACGGATTCGGCGTTCACCGAATTCGGCTCGAGCAAGAACTTCGGCTTTCAGTTCATCGTGCTCGCCGAAAAATAGATGTTCTCCGACGCCGACTTTCCGTCCGGGCCGCACCAGGCATTCCCAATCGTTGGGATCAGCAGAGAGTTGCCGAGTAAGTAAGACCTCAATACGGCCTTGAAGGAAATCGCGGGCGGCGGGATTGTGTGGGCTGACAGCCTGCACGCGCGCGCCTTCGCGGCGCCCATACAAACGAGCGGGAAAAACACGGGTGTTATTGAAAACCAGCAAATCGCTGGGCTGAAGCAGATCCGGAAAGTCGCGAAATTTACGGTCGGAATATTCGCCGCTGGACCGCTGCAGATGCAGCATTCGAGATGCGTCGCGGGCGGCGAGCGGTTGCTGGGCAATGAGTTCGGCGGGAAGGTCGAAATGGAAGTCAGAAACTAACACGCTGTCAGATTACAGCAGCGGGCACATGACATGCGGGGCAGGAACACTCTAATATTCTGTGTTTTTTGGCAAATTTGTTTGTCTGTTCGAGCCCCGGTGCGTTACTATGCGGGTGCTGAAATTTTAGCCGCTCGTCGCCACTCCCCTGAGAGAGTACTCCATGTCCGCAGAACGAAAATACAGGGAAGAAATTGTTCGTTACGGCCGGATGTTGCACGAGCGCGGATTCGTAGCGGCGATGGACGGAAATTTGTCGGTCCGTCTGGATCAGGATCGCATTTTGGTGACGCCAACCTGCGTGAGTAAGGGCTCGATGCACGCGGCGGATTTGGTGATTGTGGACCGCGAAGGCGCACGGGTCGCGGGCCGGCGCAATGTAACCAGCGAGATCGGAATGCATGTTCTGATTTACCGCATGCGGCCCGATATTCAGGCGATTGTGCATGCGCATCCGCCAACGGCGACGGGATTTGCCGCGGCGGGCATCGCGCTAACGGAGCCGCTGGTTTGCGAAGTGGTGATGGGGCTGGGGGGCATTCCGCTGGCGCGCTACGGAACGCCAGGGACTTCGGAACTCGCGCAGACTTTGGAGCCCTACGTACCGCACTATGACGCGATTCTGATGTCGAATCACGGAGTGGTGGCCTACGGAGACACGATCGAACACGCTTACATGAAGATGGAAACCGTGGAACACTTTGCCCAGATTGCGCTGGTGACGCATCTTCTTGGACGGCAGCAGCCGCTGAGCGGTGTGGATATCGAAAAGCTTCTGTTGGCGCGGACGAAGTATTTTGGCGGGAAGATGGCGGCGTCGATGCCGATTGCGATGGCCAGGCCGCCGGAGAAGGTGAGCTGAGGCTCAGGCACTGACTATCGTTTTCCCGAGAGCAGTAACTCTTTTTTCTCCTCTATGCGGAACGACGCCGCTGGCGCGGCCTGCTGACACTTTTCCGCGAACTCCGCTTGAAGCGGGCAAACAATTTGGTCATCTCAACAACGCCATCGGCAATGCGAGGACCGGGACGCGAGAAGTGGCTGCTGGAATCCATTGCAAAGACGTTGCCCTGGCGCACAGCCCGCAAAGAATGCCATTGAGGAGGAAAGGCGATGGTCACGAGCTCGTTTTGCACCTCGGGCCTGTGATAGCCGCAGGGCATGGCCAGGATGATGTCGGGATCGGAAGAAACGATGCTGTCCCAGTCAACTTCATAGCCCGGCTCGCCGACATGCCCTAGAACGTCGATCCCGCCTGCAAGCTTCACCATCTCAGGAACCCAATGTCCGCCCACATATGGTGGCTCGAGCCATTCGAGACAAAGGACGCGCGGAGCGTCTGTAAGTTCCGGACTGAGTCCGCCAATCTGGCGGGTAATATCGGCGACAAGGCGCTGCGCCTCAAGCGAGCGGCCACAAGCGTCACCCACAGTTTGAATATCATTCCAGACGTCGGCTATTGTGTGCGGGGTCAGCGTCACCACCGCCGGAGTAGGAACGAGACTGGCGAGTACGGAACTCAAGTCGTCAGGCGAGGCAGCGCACACGTGGCACAGATCTTGAGTGACGATAAGGTTGGGTTGAATCGCGCGCAGCTTCTTCGCATCGACGCGGTAAAGGCTTTGACCTTGCGCGGAGGAGTCTTTGACTTGCCGATCGATTTCGTTTTCCGGCAAGCCGTGAGCGAGGTTGCTGTAAACAACCACCGGCCTCGAACGAGCTTCGACAGGGTGATCACATTCGAAGGTCACGCCGTAGACTGAATCGCCGAGCCCGAGGGCAAACAGAATTTCAGTCCCTGAGGGCAGAAAGGAACAGATCCTCATAGTTACACTCCATAGGTTGCATCACCATCATGCCACGATGGCCCGCGAGTGGCGGCTTCGCTCCGCACGAGCCGCATGAAAGTGCTGCACACCGAAAAGAATCGCGGCGAACAAAATTGTGCTGGCGAGTGAGCGGCCGTAGAAAGGGATGCCAGCGATGTAGCAGTCAACCAGCCCCTGCCAGGTCGGCGGGTAGCTGTGAAATCCGAGCCACACGCCAAAATTGCTGATCAGGTAAAAGGTAGTTGGTCCGGCGAAACATGCAAGACCGAAGCGTAAGGCCGTGAAGTGCTTCCGCAGGACCCACCCCGTCATGGCAATCGAAGCGAAGGCCGCCATCTGGACCAGTTCTGCGCAGCCGATATTCATGCCGTAGACGAAATTAGTGAGCACAATGTCACTTACTCCCAGCAGTAAGACGGGAAACCATACAGAATCGCGCTTCTTCAGATGCGCTCCTCCAAACAGCAAAGCAGCATAAACCGGCGAAAAGTTGTGCACGTGCGGAATGAAACGCGTCAATACTGCCAAAACTATCATTACGTAAACCATTGGTATCTTCCTCTCCAAATTCGCCAGAGCTCTGCCAAAAACTGGAAGCCTGAGAAACTGCTGACGCTATTCGCCTCCGATGCGGAAGCGCATTCCAGCCCGAAAATTGGCGCGCAGCGAAGGGTACCCTGTCGCTTCCTCGTAAAAGTGATTGAGTGCGTTTTCGACATTGGCGTAGAGCGTCACACGGGGATTCGCCTGGTACCAGCCGCCCACGTTCAAGAGAAAATAGCCGGGCGTGTGATTGATGTTGAAGCCTTCAAAGTCGGAGTCGGGCCGCGGGCCCACGAAGCTTCCGGCAAGATTTCCACCCCAGCGCGGACCGAGGTACGTAAGCAGCGTAGTCGCCGTGTGGCGAGGCCGACGGAGAAGCGGGTCTCCCTGGGCATTGGGAGCGAAGCTGCCAGGAGGGGCCTGCAGAATCTGGGTTGAAGTGTAAGTGTAGGAACTGTTCCAGGATAAGCGTTGCGTCAGCCGGCTCTGCAGTTCGACTTCGGCTCCGTGGGCCAGAGATTTTCCAAGGTTGATGTCTTCGCCGACAAAGGTGACGGGATTGACGGTGACAAACTGGATTTGATCGTGAAACAGGTTGTTGTAATAGTTGGCGACGAAGACGAAGCGGCCCAGCAGATTCTGCTGGAAACCGGCTTCCAGGGCCCGGTTTCGTTCAGCCTTCAGATTGGGATTGGGCAACTGAAAGGGGCTGCTGACGAAAGTCTCTTCAAAGCGCGGCTCAACGATCCCGGTGGCGAAGGAAGCGTTCAAGCGCGTGCCGGAAAAGAAATGGCCGCCGCGCAGGGCTTGGAATGCCAGAGCGACGCGGGGAACGCCCGTATTGCCGAAAGTGGTGTTGTGAACGAAACGTCCGCCTGCAATCACGGTAAGGCGACCGAGCGCCAGCGCCTGCTGCACGTAGGCGGCATCGTTCAGGCGCAGACCGTGGCCGCCGCCTGCGAAGTCGGCCGGGATGGGATCGTTGACCGAACCATTCTCGTCCTCGAACTCGTATCCGATGGTGGTGTGCGCCCAACTGCGCTCGACGTAGTCTCCCTGATAGTCGAAGCCGGCGCGGTTGATGTTGACCAGCGAGAGGAATGGCGTGTTGATGGTTCCGAAAGGCGTGTTTTCGGGAGAGATGCCGTTGTCGTCGCTGCTGTCCTTGAGGTTATATTCGAAGCCGGTGAAGCGATGAATCCAGTTTGATCCGGTCTTCACGGCCAGCTCGAAACTAGCGATCAGGTCATTTTTGTGCGCGCTGGCGCCGAGGTCGGGAGTGAGAACGTAAGTGGTTCCGGCGGTGTTGAAAACATTCTGCCCATTGAAATTCCATGCTCCGGGCAGGCCGGTCGCGCTGTTATCGTGGCGCACGCGCAAACGGAGTGAAAGTTGCTGGTTAGGGGTAAAGCCAAGATTCACGCCCTCAAGCGAGTTGGAGTAATTGTCATTCGGCCCCTGGCCGCGCGTGTTGAACTGATTGCCGAATAGGTTGTAGTCGAAACGACCGTGCGATCCTGCCAGAGATGCGTAGCCGTTTTCCGTACCGTAATTGCCTGCGTCCGCCCCGAAGCGAAGTTCGGGAACGGGCGTGGTGCCGGTGCGGGTCCAGACCTGGACTACGCTGGTCATCGCATCGGAACCGTAAAGTGTGCTCTGCGTGCCGCGCAGGAACTCCAGGCGGCTGGCTTCGGTGAGGGGAAGAGTGCCGAGATCAATGGCTCCTCCCGGCTCAGTTACGCTGACCCCATCGACAATCACTTTGTTGTAGTTGGAATTGCCGCCCCGCACGAACAGAGAGGAGAGGCCTCCGCGCTGGCCTGAAGTGTTCACGACCGCGCCGGGGAGGAAGCGGACCGCGTCATCGGCTGCGACGGGATGCAAGATTTCCAGTTGGCCATACTCGAGGGTCGAGATGGCGGCGCCGCTGTCCTCGGCAGCCACCGGGGTTCTGGTCGCGGTCACGACTACGGTTTCTGATGTCGTGGCGAGATGCAGCGAGATCGTGATGGAATCGGAGTGAGCAGTAATATCTTCGCTGTCAGGAGCAAAGCCTGGAGCCAGGACTTGAATTCTGTAAGGGCCGGAAGATAACTCACCGGGCTTCGATTCGGTAAACAGCGCAGCCCCTTCGGCGGAAGTGGTGACAATTTTCAGCGGAGTGTCTGATCCTTGGGGAAAAAGGGAAACTTGCGCGCCGGCGACGGCAGCGGATTGGGGATCGATGACTTTTACCTTGAGGTCGGCAGCGGAGGCCACCGAAAAAGAAACCAAAAGCAAAAACGAGGCGCGAATTGCGCGCATAACCATCCTCCTTTTCACGCGAAAGGGGTTAAGCTGGACGGTTTACGCCGGTCTCCTGGCTTTGCGAGTGAGGATGCGCGGATTTCGCAGCATCCGGATTCTGCAGACGGCCTTCCCGGGAATCTCCCAGTGGACGGCTGCGATTTTCTCGCTTACAGTTGCGCGGCAGCGCGGGAATTGCACCCGCTTCCCTGTCTTCGCCACACGGCAAAGACGCGCAAACCGAAAGGGCATTTCAAAGAACTGGAAATCCTCGTGTGAGGAATGTACCGGGGTGGGGCGGGGGAAGTCAAATGCTTTCACGACAAAGCTTTCACCACAAAGGGCGCGAAGGTTCACGAAGGAAAAACTCTTAGCTTGACTGGCCTTGGTGTAACGTCGTGGCCTTCGTGGTCGATAGCTTTTGCGGACCATCGCTACCCTGAAAAAGGAAATTCTGCCGTGCCCACGCGGCTGACGTTAGCCTCGGCGAATTCGCAGACGCGGTCGAGGGAGTCTTGCAGTTCCTGTTCATAGCGACCTAGCTCCTCGTCGGGAACGTCTGTTGGTACGACGATCATTTTGCCGAAGCGCATCAGGACGCGGGAAAACGGCTTGGGAATAATGAGGCGATCCCAGGTATTCAAAACCCAGGCGCGTTCCACTGCCATGTGAAATGTGCTCAATGGCACGCCGGACGATCGGGCGAGGGCGACCGGGCCGGGCTTTACTTTGCGGCGGGGGCCGCGGGGGCCGTCGAGGGTAAAGGCGACGGTCCAGCCTTCTTGCAGGGCGCGGCGCAGGCCGAGCAGGGCGCGGACGGCGTTGCGCGTGCTGGAGCCTTTGACGGCGACGAATCCGAATTTGCGGATAATTCGGCCCATGTATTCGCCGTCGTAGCTGTTGCTGCTCATGACGCGCACGCCGATGTCGCGGCAGACGTAGGTTGCTGGAATCATGCAGGCGTGCCAGAAAGAAACGATCAGCGGCCGCTGATCGACGGTCTCTTGCGCTCCTTCTTCGCGGGACACAGAGACACGCAGAGTAGGACCGATGAGGCGGATGAACCAGTATCCGACGGCGATGATGATGCGAAGGATGATGCGCTGGCGGAGAGTGAAGCGATGGCGCGGGGGAGTTGTCGTGGGGGCTTCGGGGGTGGCTGCTTCCGGCACCAAGTTATTGTAATGGGTTGGAGGTTCTGGTTTGATCGTCCCTCAGGGGCTAAAGCCCACAACTCACAGGAGAGGCTTATCGCAGCGCTGAAGCGCTGCGCCGCCCAAAGGCCGGGTTTTCTTCCCTCTAAACTCAGAAGATTCCTGGAATTTTCGTGGCGGTCGCGGAGGTTGCAGATGGCTCGCCTCGCTTCGCTTGGCGGGACGGCCGAGGCGGCCGTCCCCACATGAGCTGTGGTTGATCCAAAAGCTCGCTAGTTTTCCAGATACGCGTCGATCCACTCTTTGACTTTTTGGCGGCGATCGTCGGAGGGATCGAAGCGGACGCCGAAGGATTTGGTCTTGCGCCAGGTCACCGATCCGCGGACAGCGACACGGGGCAGGGTAAGAAGAGAAAAAGAAATCTCCACGTTCGTTCCCGAAGGCATGTCTTCGGAAGTTTTGAAGGACATGCCACCCGAGCTGACGTCGATGCTGGAGGCGCTGAGGCGGTGGCCATCGTTGCTGACGACGGTGACGTCGGTCATGATAGGGATGCGAGCATAACGGCGGAACTCGTGCAGCACGAGCATGTGCGTGGCGCGAACCAGTTTCATTGCGGCAGGGCGCTCCAAAGGTTCCTGAAACATGGCATTGATGCCGTATTTCGAGTAACGCATCGTGTCGTGCACAGTGCCACCGAGGGCATAAAGAACCAGCCTGCTGTTGGAAGGCGAGGTGCGCGCGGCCTCCATCACCTTTTCCGCACCGGGGCCCAGGTTGATAGCGCAGGCTTCGAATTTTTCCTTGCGTAAACGTTCCGCCGCGTTTGTCGAAACCAGCACCGTCTCGATGCCGAATTGGCGAAAGCACTCGGTGAGGAGATATCGGGAAGATTCTTTTAGATCGACGAGGGCGACGCGAGCTGTCGCCTTCTTACCGGAGGGAGCGGGGGCGAGGGCAGTAGCGAACGATTTCTGCATGTCCAGGGGCCGATTCACGTATGAACTGTTATTGTGGCCCGGCTTGGAGGAGATAGAAAGACCCTAATGGACACGGGACGAGTACAAAAGTGTCATTACCATGGTTGGACTGCTGGGGAATTTGCCAGCTAAAGCTGGAACTGCCTCAACTACTTCTTCTTTTCCTCTTTTCTGCTTCAGGATCGTGCTGGTCGATGGCAGCCTTCATTGTGGTTAAGGAGCTACTCGCCATTCGGATATGCTGTTTGATAGCGGCGCGCAGTTCTTTCGCCAGTTTTCTAAGTTCAGTCTCACCAGCTTCGCTAAACGAGGCGCCGCAAAGTTTACGAATTTTTGCAATGATTTCTTGGATTTGCTCGTCGGTGGAGGAAGGCACTGCTGTATTTTAAGAGAGATTTCATTTTTGTTCGATACAGAACATACCTGAAAGTACATCAGGCAAAAACAGCACTAAGAACAAGCTGTTAAAGATCCAGCCACGCGGTCCTGGCGATCAGAATTTCGTGCAATATCTTCGTACAGTGCCCGCGCCCGCCCGCTCAGGGTGCGGTTCTAAGTCATTTATAATGTGGTTCTTAGGTTTCCACAGGACTTGCCGATGAGCAAGTAGCTTTGGCATTTGTCTTGCCTTAGTACTGACATGAACAATCGAGGCCGGCTGGGGATCGACGAACACGAATGGCGGCGGCTCTGCCAGTTAATAGTGGAGGAACCCGACCCGCGGCGGTTGTCAGAATTGCTCGATCAACTCCTTAAGGAATTGGACGCGCGCCGAGAAGCGCTGCGCGAGAGCGAGAGGTGACGCGCGCCCAGACTAATGTGCCGAGTCCGCCGCGCTCTGCGCGGCCAGTTTCTTGGTGACCAGAAAATTCCAGATGGTCTCGTTAGCATTGAGATCCTGGCTGGTCTTGCCCACTTCTTTCTCCACTTGATATTGTTCGCCGCCGGGCCAAGTGTTTCCTGCCCCTTTTATGCTGTAGGAAATTACCTGTGCGCCCTGCTGGCAGCCGTCGTAAGTTTCAACCTTCGTTTCCATACCACCTTTTTCGTGGGCGGGTAGCTTGCTCTGAGCAGGCTTCTCATTGCAACGATCGATTTTTGCCCAAGCTTTGGCCGTGTCGTCCACCGAAATAACCGGCAGTTGAAGGTTGTGCTCAGTGCCTCCGCCATGAGGAACGACTGGGTCTGAGGTGCCGTTGATCATCACAATCGGAACGGGACGCGAGGGGAGGCAGATCATAGTTTTCGGCATGGCCGCGCCGACGGGGGCAACCGCGGCCACACGGTCGGCTAAGGCGCAGCCCACCCGCATGGCCATGAATCCGCCTTCCGAGAGTCCAGTGGCGTAAATGCGGGCTGAGTCGATAGAAGCTTTCGTCGCCATCTGATCGAGCATCTGATTCATGAATTCGACGTCATCGGCAGGAGCGGGCTTTTTGGCTTCTTCGTCGCGGCCTTGTCCTCCCGATTGTCCGCCGCCGGGATACCCTCCACCACCACCGCCTGGGTAGCCGCCTCCCGGGTATCCACCACCACCACCGCCTCCGCCATAGCCGCCGCGATGACCGCCGCGACCTCCTCCGGGGCGCATCATCGGCTGGCGCGCGGGCGGAGTTACCCCGATATTCCAGCGGCCGCGCAGCGCACGCGGATATACGGCGATGATCAAATTTTTGTCAGCTAGTTCGTCGAAGCGGGTCAACCGCTCCATGTCATCGGTGTCCTGATTCATGCCGTGCAGCAGAATCACAACCGGATATTTGTGTGTGGGATCGTAGCCTCTGGGCAAACGCAGAAGATAGGTGCGCTCCACGTCGTCGACCATGACCTTTTCTTTGGTTTCCTGAGCCTGGGCATGGCCGGCGAGTATTAACCCTACGAGGCAGGCTACTGCGGCCGACGCCGCCGTCGTTGTCATCCAATTCATAGATTTCATGCGTTCTCCGGCGTTGACCCGAAGCGGAATGCCCCATTCGATTGGAAGCATAGCAGGATGCCGGGGTTGGATGGGTTTGCCACGGATTTACACGGATTATCACGGATAACCCAAACTACATAAAAGGTTTATTCGTGAGATTGGTGTAAATCCGTGGCGAATTTTCTGTTCGGATTTATTCCCAGCGCCGGAAGAGCAGAGCACCGTTGGTGCCGCCGAAGCCGAAGGAATTCGACATGGCGTAGTCGAGTTTGGCCTTGCGCGCCTGATTGGGGACAAAATCCATGGCGTCGGTTTCAGGATCCTGCTGCATGAGGTTGATGGTAGGCGGCAGAATCTGGTCGCGCAGGGCGAGCACCGTGATGCCGGCTTCGAGACCACCCGCGCCGCCGAGAAGATGTCCGGTCATAGATTTGGTTGAGCTCACGGGAATCTTCCGCGCGCCAAAAAAGTTGCGGATAGCGTGAGCCTCAAGCGTGTCGCCGATAGGCGTAGAAGTTCCATGGGCGTTCACGTAATCGACTTTGTCGGCGCTGATGCCGGCATCGCGGACGGCGTTCCGCATCACGCGGAAGCCGCCCTCATGCTCGGGAGCCGGCTGGGTCATGTGGTAGGCGTCGCCGGACATGCCGTATCCAGCGACTTCAGCAAGGATGGGCGCTCCGCGTTTCTTGGCATGTTCGAGTTCCTCGAGAATCAGGATGCCGGCGCCTTCGCCCATCACAAATCCGTCGCGGTCCTTGTCCCAGGGACGGCTGGCTTTTTCGGGATCATCGTTGCGGGTGGAAAGGGCGCGCATGGCGGCAAACCCGCCGACACCCATGGGGGTGATGGCCGCCTCGGAGCCGCCGGCGATCATGACATCGGCATCGTTGTGCTGGATGATGCGAAAAGAATCGCCGATGGAATGGGCGCTCGTCGTGCAAGCCGTAGCAGTGGCTTCGTTGGGTCCTTTAGCTCCGAAGCGCATGGAAACATGTCCGGCGGCAAGGTTGACGATGGCAGCGGGAATAAAGAAAGGAGAAATCTTACGCGGGCCGCCTTCGAGGAGCGCCGTGTGTTCGCGCTCGATGATGTCGAATCCGCCGATGCCGGAGCCGATATGTACGCCCACCCGCTCCTCGTTTTCCGGCGTGATTTTCAACTGCGACATTTTGAACGCTTCATCGGCCGCGGCAAGCGCCAGATGAATGAAGCGTCCCATTTTCTTGACTTCTTTTTTTTCGACGAAGTTGAGCGGGTCGAAGTTTTTGACCTCGGCGGCGATCTGGCAGGCAAAATTGGTGGAGTCGAATTGAGTGATGCGGGCCACGCCACTCTTACCGGCGAGCACGGCCTTCCACACTTCTCCGGTAGTGTTGCCCACCCCGCAGATCAGGCCGATGCCGGTAACTACGACCCTGCGTCCCAAACTACTTGCCACCTTTCGAATGTTTGGAGATGTAATCGATGGCGTCCTGCACGGTGCGGATTTTTTCGGCGTCCTCGTCGGGAATCTCGATGTCGAAGCCCTCTTCGAAAGCCATTACGAGTTCGACCGTATCCAGGGAATCGGCGCCTAGGTCGTCGACGAACGACGCGCTCGAGGTGACCTCGCCTTCATCCACACCCAATTGTTCTACGATGATCTGCTTTACTTTCTCGTCAACGGCTGCCATGCGTTCTCCTTGCGCTTTCGAATTAAACGGGAGTCAGACTCTTTAACTTCGCAACAATGGAGGACAGGCGTCACGCCCGTCCAGCCGGGCAGGGACGCCCGGCCTCCTTAAAGACTGCGGCTTACTTCGCCACTTTGGCGTGCTTATCTATGTAATCGATCGCATCCTGAACGGAGCGAATCTTCTCCGCATCTTCATCTGGAATCTCCAGATCGAATGCTTCTTCGAGCGCCATCACCAATTCAACCTGATCCAGCGAGTCAGCGCCTAAATCGTCCACGAACGAAGCGCTGGGCGTGACCTCGGCTTCATCGACTCCCAGTTGCTCGCTTACAATCTGCTTTACTTTTTCAGTGGTTTCTTTCAATTTGTCTCCAGCAGCCATCGCGATCCACCTCCGAAGAATGAGAAGAGAATGAGTAGTGTACTGTCCAGCACGAATCGCTGTAAAGGCGAGTCCGCCGCACTGGAACCTTGCACGGCCGACTCTGAGAAGGCCCCTAGGAATCCTAACCGCTGGCAGTAACCGGGGTCAATGTTGCTCGGGTGGCCTGTGTGGCGCGGGCACCCTCGCCCGTGCTGGCGGCGGAAATTAATCAGCACTCAGGAAGGACTGGTTCGGATACCGACAAGTACAACACACCACAAGGTATGATGTCTTCCGGCTGTGGATAAAAACACCAAGCGCAGTCTCTGAGAATCCGATGCGTGCTGTGGTACAACGTGTCAGCCGAGCCCAAGTCGCAGTGAGCCAAAAAATC
>DATNMU010000345.1:0-12812 GCA_035602195.1 Candidatus Acidiferrum sp. | reverse complement strand
GTTCGCCATCTCCCGCATCAGCGGGTGGGCTGCTCACGTCATCGAGCAGCTCGATGACAACCGCCTGATCCGTCCGCGCGCCGAATATCAAGGACCGGACTATCCAAACCATTACGTGCCGATGGGGAAACGCTGATCGTTGTAGGATACATCGCACAAAAGCCTGTAGAATATTAGTGTGATGCCCCGCATTTACCTCGACAACAACGCCACCACTCCGGTGCTTCCCGAAGTGCTCGACGCCATGCATCCGTATTTTGGCGAGCACTTTGGCAATGCTTCGTCGATCCACCATCACGGGCAAGAGACGCGGGCAGCCACAGAGCGTGCGCGAGATTCAGTAGCTTCAATGCTGAATTGCCGCGCTGCTGAAGTTGTTTTTACCAGCGGCGGCACCGAGGGTGACAATCTGGCAATCGCCGGATTGACCAACCCTGGCGACCACGTCATCACTTCCAGCGTCGAGCACCACGCAGTGCTGTATGCGTGCAAGCATTTGGAAGAATCAGGCTGCGAAGTAACTTATCTGCCGGTAGATGGCGGGGGTCTGATTGATCCTGACGACGTGCGCCGCGCGTTGCGTACCAACACGAAACTGATTTCCATAATGATGGCGAATAACGAAACCGGAGTGCTGCAACCGGTTGAGGAGTTTGGCAAGATCGCCGCGGAGGCCGAGGTTGTTTTTCACACCGACGCGGTACAGGCTGCAGGCAAAGTTGCAATCGATGTAAAGCAGATCGGTTGCCACGCGCTCACCATCTCCGGCCATAAGATGCACGCGCCGCAAGGCGTAGGAGCGTTTTACGTCCGCCGCGGAACTCATATTCAGCCGCTGTTTTACGGTGGGCGGCATGAACGCTCGCGCCGCGCCGGAACCGAGAATGTGGCAGGAATAGTGGCTCTGGGCAAAGCCGCTGAGTTAGCCGTGCGAAGCTTCCATCGTGGGGATGATGAGACAATGTCCAAAATGCGCGATCGACTGCAGCAGGGAATTCTCGCCCAGGTCGAAGAAGCTGGAGTGAACGGCGATGGCGCTTCGCGCGTCCCGAATACAACGAACATTTTTTTCGATCACATTGAAGGCGAGTCGCTGGTAATTGCTCTCGACCTCAAGGGCCTCGCGGTTTCCACGGGATCAGCCTGTTCGTCGGGTGCCATCGAGCCTTCGCACGTGCTGACCGCAATGGGTCTGCCCAGTGATCGCGCCCGCGCCAGCCTCCGCTTTAGCCTGGGCAAGCAGAATACTGACGAAGAAATTGATCTCGCACTGGCTTTAGTTCCGGAGACCGTAGCGCGTTTGCGCGAGTTGTCACCAGCGTATAAAAGACATGCTGTTAGCTCTTAGCCTTCCGGCTGTTAGCTAGAGCAGTGAATCGCCAGTCTTCGGGCAAGCTAAGAGCTGAAGGCTAAAAGCTAAAATGCCAAACTCTCAAACCATTGCCGTAGCCATGTCGGGCGGAGTTGACTCCTCCGCGGTAGCGGCCATGCTGCGCGCCGAGGGCCACAACATAATCGGCCTTACCATGCAGTTGTGGAATCAGCGGCGCCTTGCCGGCCACGAAGGCATGCCTGAGGTAGTGACCGGTCGCTGCTGTTCGCTCGATGACGTCTACGATGCCCGCCGCGTCGCTGAGCACATCGGCATTCCGTATTACGTGGTCAATCACGAAGAGCGCTTCGAGCGTGACGTTGTACGCCCGTTTGTTGCCGAATATTTATCCGGACGCACTCCCATTCCTTGCAGCCTCTGCAACAATCACTTGAAGTTCGATCAGCTACTCATTGTCGCGCAGCAAATCGGCGCAGATGCCGTGGCCACCGGTCACTACGCTCGTGTCGAATTCGACGACACACGCGGGCGCTGGCTGCTCAAGCGTCCCGCCGATCGCAGCAAGGATCAAACGTATTTTCTCTTCGGCCTGACTCAAGAGCAACTCAGCCGCACCTTATTCCCTCTCGGCGGAATGACCAAGCCGGAGGTTCGCGAGTTGGCCCGCAAGCACGGCCTGGCTTTGGCCGAAAAGCCCGACTCGCAGGAAATTTGCTTTGTTCCCGGAGGCGATTACAAGCGATTCATCGATGCCTATCTCGCCGAGAGTGGCGAGTCCTTGCCCGCCACCGCCGGCGAACTGGTCACCGCGAGCGGGGAAGTCATTGGAGAACACAGCGGCGTCCACAATTTTACCGTAGGCCAGCGTAAAGGCCTGGGCGTCGCCACCGGGTCCCCGCTCTACGTAATTCAAATTAACGGCGCCGATAAGCAGGTGATTGTCGGCGGAGATGAGCATCTCTATTCGCGTACTTTGCGTGCGCATCGCGTGAACCTCATCGCCCTCGACGATCTCCGTGAGCCCATGCGCGTGTCGGTAAAAATTCGGCACCGCCACGAGCCCGCCGCCGGCATTCTAGAAAAGACTGGCCCGGACCAAGTACTCGTCACCTTCGACGATCCGCAGCGTGCCATCACTCCTGGCCAGGCAGCCGTGTTTTACGATGGCGACATCGTTGTCGGCGGCGCCTGGATTGCGTAGGCGACATGGCTTCTGCGAATCTGAAGTCCTAAGGATTTCCTGAGTGTCACTTTGCGTCCTTAGTGATTAATCCTGAGACGTTCGCCCATATATATCCGCTCCGACGAGCGCGCATATAATTTCCCGCATGGCGTCTTCAAACCTTTCGCTCCCTGTTTCTGGCATACCTGCGTATCCCTCCTCTTCATCTTTCTGGAGCCGTGAATCCACTTCTATCAAACAGGGAATCAAGACCGGACTTGCCGGGACCATCACCTACGCCATCTATTCGAAGTGGAACTTGCCGCAAGGCTATTGGGCAGTCTTCGCTGCACTGGTAGTAACGCAAGCCAACGTCGGCGCATCCTGGAAGGCGGCGCTTTATCGCACCATCGGTTCCACCAGCGGCGCGCTAGCGGCGGCACTCCTGCTTCGCACCATGGGCAGCGGATCGACTCGCGCCGGCGTTGCACTTTTTATCCTCGCCTCGTTTTTCGCCTACCTCACGGCGTTGCATCCGAGCTTCAGCGCCGCCGGATTCAGTGCCGCTCTGATTCTCGTCTTTGGTGGAGTGCAAGAGCCCTGGCACGTCGCCTGGCTGCGCGTGCTCTACACCCTGCTCGGAGCGTTAGTCGCATTCGTGGTTAGCGTGGTGATTTGGCCCGTGCATGCCAGCGTCGTTCTCCGTGAAAGACTGGCTAATATTTTGCAAGGCGCCGGCGCCCTCTACAGCGCGGTGACTGCCGCCGCCCTCCACGGAATGGATAACGAACAGCAGGTTCGCCAGCTTGACCGCCAACTCCACGATCTGCGGCGCGGCGTCACTCAGCAATTGGCCGAAGCGCGCAGCGAGCTTAGATTTTCACGCTTCAAGGAAGCGGCCTTTCAAGCGATTGTCGATCAGGCCGACCAAGTCCGGCGCCGTCTTACCGCCATGGCTGATGACAGCAGCCTCTACGTGCATGCGGGCCTGCGCCTCGAACTGTTGCCATCACTCCCCGCCCTGGCCGAGCGCACCGTTTGTGCCTTTTTGGAGCTGGCCGCGGCGCTTCGCGATCCCGATAAGAAATTGGACTCGATCGGAGGCCTGGAAAAAGCGATCCGTGATCTCGATTCCGACCTCGCCCGGCTCCGCGAGCAACGCGCTACCGCACCCTTCACTCTCGATCGCATGTTGCCCTTCTGGTCGTTCGTTTTTAATTTGCGGGAAGTGGCACAGGACCTGCAGCAGCTCGCATCCAGCATCGCAGAACTGGCAGAATAAACTTCAGTTCGCCACCGCGTTGCCCTCTGGTTACTTGTTCCGAGTCCACTTTCGCGGTGCAATGAGCAGTGCGGAGGGTCCCATGAGCCGTGTGTTCGGTCTTCTTAGCGTGGTCATCGTAATGGCCGCCGGTATGTACATTTACTCCAAACAGGCGCAAAGTTCCTCTGCTGCCGCCGGAGCGAACAGCCCGAAAGCCGCCATTAATATCACGGGCGTGAGAGGCGATTTGATCAGCATCGCCACCAGCGAGCGCCGCTACTTCGCCACCGAAGGTAAATACGCTTCTCTCGACGAACTGATCTCCGCGAACTACGTCACCGTTGCCCACGAGCGCCCGCCTTACACCTACGAAGTCCAAACCAGTGCCAGCGGCTTTCGCGTGCTTGCCACCCGATCCGGTGAGAACATTGGAGGGACGCCAGCACAGCTTTCAGTAGATGAGAATATGCAATTTCAAACGTCGGAATAAGATCTCGACTTTATCATCGTCAAAGGAGGTTCTTTCTTGCCGTGGGAACGCTCCTCGAACGTGGTTGGCGGTGTCCAATTAGTTAGGAGGACTCAATGTCTGACCTGAGCACTCGATCGAGATGGGCGCGAAGGGTGGTTACGTCGTTGCTGATGGTTTCAACCTCATTTGCACAGAAAGACACGAAACCCACCGTGCCTGCCACAACTGCAGTAACAACCGACTCCTACCGCGTCTACTCAGCCTTGCTCGTGCAGCAATATCGAGCCTGGTTCCGCAAGAACTTGCCCGTAAAGATTTCCGCCTACACAACCGTTCCCAGCCACGGCCCTGGCGGGAGTCTAATTGCAGGGTGCACTTCTGGGGCAGAGAACGATGCCGACAGAGATTTGATCAAGGAATTATCATCGGACAACGTCCCGCGAGAGAAGCTCGAAGCAAAGCTAGTCGTTCCCGGGAGCTATCTGATCGTCAATGGGAGGGCTGACATTCGAGAAGGAATCGAACCCGGAATTGTATGGTTGTCTCGCGTTGCATTTTCTAAGGATCGAAAGCACGCGATGGTGTGGCTCCGTAACTTCTGCGGAAGCCTGTGCGGAAGCGGAATGATGTGGAAACTAGAGCTCACAACCCAAGGCTGGCGGGTCATCAAAAACATACCAAACTGCGGGTTCATTTCGTAGTGGTTGAGTGAAGCTCGTGAAGCGAGTCCAAGAAAATCAGGCCGGTTCTCTTCAGCTTCTCTTCCAACCGCGCCGTGCAGTCGCAATCGCCGCACGCCCACGGCTCCGATCCATCCTTGTCACGGCACTTGCGCCGATCATGCGCATCCTGCACCTTGACCAGTTCGAAATATTCTTCCCAGTAAGGACGCTCTTCCTGCAAAGGAGTAGGGCAGTAACACACTTCGACCCAGCGCACCGTCTGGTCTGCACAAAGCCGAGCCTCATTCATATTGCTCAGGTATTCGCCCTCGGCAACGGAGCCCTCGCCAAGCGTCTGGTCGGCGATAGCTCGCCGCAGGTCGCCCTCGCGACCGGGCTTCACACGAGCTCGAACAAGATAACGCATGAACAAATGCAGGAGGTTGAAAGCAAATTTCAGAGCCCGGGTTTCACTACAGGCTTAGCGTAACCACGGAACACAGAAGCTAGATAAACATCTCGTCCTGCGGTACCGGACGGCGCGCCTCGCGTGCCCTGCCATTGCTGCGGCTACGCGCCCCCATCAGAAACTCAATACCAGCCGTGACGCCCTGAATCAGACCTGACATCTGCCGAAATGGCGAAACCACGGTCCTATGCACCACTTCTGAGGTCGATTCCACGCGGTCCAGCGTGCGGCTCAGCAAATCGTCGGCGCGGATTACCTGCAGACGGGCTCGATCCACTACGTCGTTTACAGTGGCATCGACACGTTGCACCTGCCCGCGAATCGCAGAAGTGGTGTCCGCGATATTGTCGGCGATCACCTGAAGCTTGGGCCGGATCTCCGTTAGCAATGCCTGCGTGGAATCAATCGCAGGCAGCGCTTTTGTTTTGACTTCTTCGGCCAGCGATTCCAGCCGGCTGCTGGTCTTGCGCATAGCCAAATACATCGCGGCAAGTAACCCAGCTTGCAAAATCACCGCTGCACCGGTTATCGCAATAAATATGGTGGTTAGGTTATCCATAGATAGAGCTCCCGCGGTACCGAGCGTTCCCCGCTGGCGCCGCCAACCAAACTCTACAGGTTCTTAGGCGCCCCGGCAGCAGCCTCAGTCGTTGCCTCCTGATACGCCTGCCGCCCAGCTTCATAAGCCGCTTTGAACTGATCTTTCTGCTGGCCCACGACTTCACGGCCCTTATCCACCCACTCAGAAGCTTGATTGCGAGCATCGCGGGCGCGAGTCTTCATATAATCGCGTCCTTCCTCGGCCCGAGCCCGGAGCCCTTCACGCGTCTCGCTGCCCGACTGAGGCGCGTACAAAAGTCCCACCGCGGCCCCAACCCCTAATCCCGCCAAAAACCATACAAAGCTGTTGCCATCTCGATCTGACATTGTAAAAACCTCCCGGCATTTAACCAGTGCCGATACTCGGATGGTAGCACCCGCATAGGCCAAATACAATTACAGCAAAACCCGCAACCTGCGTCGCAGAAACCTGCACCAACGCAGTCATTAGAACGTGCTTAGGATGGAAACTTCAGAGGGGATGGGAGCGATTCGCTTACCGGATTCCCCGATTATTTCTTCGCCGGAGGATTTGCCGGAGCAGGCGTCGGCGTCGCAGGCTGCGTCTTGGCTGGCGCAGATTTCACTCCCTGTAACACTGAACTAGGTCCCCCATGTTTGATGGCGTAAATAGAAAGAGTCACTGACGTAAGCATGAACACCACGGCCGAAAGTGTGGTCGCCCGGGTGAGAGTGGTAGCTGCGCCACGCGGGCCAAACGCTGCCTGGCTGCCTTGTCCGCCAAACGCGGCCGAAATGTCCCCAGCCTTCCCGCTCTGCAATAGGACGACAATAATCAGGAACAGACAAACAATTACGTGGATGATGGTGACCAGAACGATCATGGTTGAAAAAATCCTAAACTGTTCAGAGTGAATTGCAATGGTGTGGGAGGGCGGCGAACGCACCGCAGACGGGAACGCCCACCCTAAAGTGATTCCCTCAATCCTGCCAACACCAGTTTGACATCCGGCACTCCTGTCGGTCAAGGCCATGTAGGTGGTCAGCGATACTGATGGAAGGGCATCTGCCTCGACTATCAAGTCGAGCGAAGCTGGATGGTTGCGTCGCTGCCGAACTCAGTCACGGCCAATCAAAGCATCTCTCTTGAAGCCTCGCTCTAACCGCGTTACTATGATTTCTCCGCGCCGGTGAGCGGGTTTCTATGCCGCAAAATTATGTTCCCATTTTCATCTTCATGGCAGTGATCGGCGTGCTGCTCCCAATCACGCTGCTGGCGGCAAAACTTGTCCGCCCGGACAATCCCAGCAAGACCAAGCTGATGCCCTATGAGTGCGGCATCGATCCCATCGACAATGCCCGTGGCCGCTACACCGTCCGCTACTACATCGTTGCGATCCTGTTCGTGGTCTTCGATGTGGAAACCATTTTTATGTTTCCCTGGGCGGTGAAGTTCAAAGCGCTCGGTATCTTTGGCTTCGCCGAAATTCTGATCTTCCTCGTCATCCTCATCGCTGGCTACATTTGGGTTTGGAAAAAAGGCGCGCTGGAATGGGTGTAACGCCGTCCACTTCCGCCTCCGAGCCGCAGGCTCGAGTTTTCACTGCCAGCCGCTGGACTCAGGGCAATTTTCTTTTTCCCACCCGCATCGTCGTCAGCCCTTTGCGCGTGAGCCGCGTGAAGTCGCGTTGGTTTGGCAGCAACGACGAAAGCATCGCCATGTCGAAGGTTGCTTCCGTGCACATCTCCACTGGCGTGTTCTGGTCTGAGATTCGCATCGAATCCACCGGTGGCACCGATCCCATCACCAGCCACGGCCATCGCAAAGCCGACGCGCAACGCATCCGCGATTTGATCGAGACCCATCAGGGCCAAGCCCGAAGCTAGCGACCGAATTCGGAGAATGCCCGGCTGTAAGAAGTTCAGTCCACGGCATTATCGGCCAGCCCGAACCTCGTAAATTCCCGGATTGATGACAGACCTAGTAGGCGTATGCCCTGAGAAAGACGAAAACCGTCACTCCGGTGACCGAAACATACAGCCAGATGGGGAACGTCACGCGCGCGATTCGGCGGTGCATCGCGAACCGGCCCGTCAGCGAGAAGAAGAACGTGGTCAGCACCATCGGCAGGGCGACGATCGAAAGAATTACGTGGCTGGCTAAAATGGAAAGGTACAGCGTCCGCACCACTCCGTGCCCAGGAAAAATCGTGTCGCCATGCAACGCGTGGTTCACGATGTAGCTGATCAGAAAAGCGGAAGAGAACGCGAAAGCCAACAGCATGCTTGCGCGGTGCGCCTTCCAGTCGTGATGCTTGATGAAATACAACCCCACGCAGAGCGCAATCGCGCACAATCCGTTCAGAACCGCATTGAGGGCCGGCAGGAACATCCAGCGTCCGGCGAAATCGGCGGAAGCGTGATGTACATACAGCAGCCATAACAGGAATGACACAGCCAGGCCGCTCACCACGATGATCGCTCCCACCACCGGGCGCGAGCTCGTTTCAACTTGTTCCATGCGGATTATTAAATCACAAAAATCTGATTGCCAGGATGTGCTGTGCCCAGAGCACCCGATATTAAGGAGTGAGGTTAGCGAAACGCGAGCGTGACGGGAGTTTACCGGCCAAAACAGTGGACGCCCGCAAGGGGGCGTCCACTACTACTGACAAGGTTCTTGAAGCAGACTATTTGAGTTCCGATGCTGGCAGCACGCTCGTTCCCTCCACGCGAACTGCTTTCAGCTCCGAAGGATTGATGCCGAGCGCTTTCAGAATCGTGGGCGCCACCTGCGCCGTACCCACTTCGGCTCGGACCGTCCTGGCTTTCAGCCCGGGATGCGACAGCAGCAGCATCACATTTGTATCGTCATGCGAGAAGCCGCCGTGCTCTGCCAGTTTCGCCGTGCTGCCGGAGTAGGTTACGCCGACGTTTGGAGTCACAATAATGTCCGGCGTCCGCGGGTCCACGGTTGGGTCGTTGAAGTTAATCGCGAGCGACGGACCGAAGTAGATCTGTCCCAGCGCGATTCCCGAGGCGGAGGCGTTGTCTTCGAGAATTTTTACGCTGGCATCAGTATCTGACGAGTTCTTCAGCCAGATCAGCGAAACATCATCTTCCGTCGGTCCAATTCCGGTGGGATTGTTGGTCGATTCAGAGAACGGAATAAATCCTGCATTCGAAAGCAGCGTCACCGGAGAAGTGCCCTTAATAAGCTGAGAAACGTAGCGGCTGGAATCGATTGGCGACTGGCCGTGTTTGGCTGTAATCACGATCAGCGTCGAATCGTACAGACCCTTCGCCTTGAGTTCGTTGACGAACGCTCCGATCGAGGCGTCGGCAAACTTGATTTCACCCAGCAGGGCCGTGGTGGGCGTCCCAGCGGCATCCAGATACCCGCCCGTCACGCCGTTGCTCGCCTCCACCAGCTTCTGGCCCACACTGACCGCCTGGAAATTCATGCCGAAAATGGTGGGAACCGCTGTGTTCTTGGTGCCGAGGTGGTTCTTCCCGTTGATCTCGTTAAGAATTGCATCCACCTTCAATGTGTCGTAGCACTGAATGTTCTGAAAGCTGTTAGTCCAAGCCGTCAGGTCCGAGCCCGGATCGAGGATTGCGGAGCATGATACGCCGGTCGGAGTTTTCACGCCGGGAAGGGCGATCACGTTGGAGTTGATTTCAGGCGCGTAGAAGTCGTCGAGTCCCTTGGGGCCAAGACCCGATGAGACCGAGGAATATGCGGGGTGCTTGTCCGACCATGCCGTGTATCCGCCCGCCTGGTGGATCACGCTGAAGATGCTGTTGGTGCGGACGAAGTCCCACGGGAAAACCGGATTGCAGCCATTATTGGGGTCGCGCACCAGTTTCAGCGGGTCAATGGAAGCCAGACCGCCATCGCTCAGCGCGGCCCCCGGCGCGCCGCCGTTCAACTTCGTCTTATCGATGTCGATGCCTTCTTCATATTCCGTCGTCGTCCCCGTGGGAGTTGCGTATGGAGTGCACGGACCGGCCGCCAGGCCGTTGCCGGTGGTTTTCGCGGGCGCGTCAAAGTTCCGCGAATAGGCAACGTCGTAGTAGACGCCAGTCAGGGCTGGGCTTCCGCCAGTGATGATCGCGGTCAGGCCGGGGAATGAATCGGAGGGTTTTGAGGTGCTGGCGGCTACATAGTTAA
The DNA here is from genome assembly GCA_035602195.1 of Candidatus Acidiferrum sp. Lineage (GTDB taxonomy): Bacteria > Acidobacteriota > Terriglobia > Terriglobales > Acidobacteriaceae > Sulfotelmatobacter. The sequence goes on along the minus strand of DATNMU010000345.1, from coordinate 2,715 downwards.
CGCCGTTCTTGCCCAGCGCCGCAAGCTCGGGACAATAGGGTTCGCCGTGACTGATGGTGCCGATGCCTTTGGCGCAGTTGTCGAAATCTACTGCGTGCATGCCATCGATGCTGATCAGCAGAACGCGTTTGATGGGACCTTCGTTGAAGTTGTTCTCCTGCGCGATAGCGGTGCTCATCACACAGGCGGCGGTGAATGAAAGCAAAGTAAGTGTCTTTTTCATTTTCATTTTGATTGTGACCTCGATCACCGATGGTATGGAAAGCCATGTGACGCCCGTGTTACGGAGACTTAAATTGTTCGTGAATTCCACCGATTTCGCGCGGCTGGCCGAAAACCACCACTTTGGCTGAACCCAGCCACCGCCCACGGGGTTCACTCCTTCCCACCGCGTTCAGAAGCACAAATTCTCTCTGAAAACAAAGGAGTTAAAGAGCTCCGTTGCGACCTCACTTTGGCAGGCCAGTTGCCTTACACACAGTGGCAGGGTCACGTCAATAGTCTCGGTTTTTCATCAAGTACAACTTGCAAAAAAGGCTAGGCAATGAAAAATAAATTCATATTAAGTTTTGCAGCCTTCGCGTTCGTAATCGCCAGCCTGCTCTCCGCTGCCTCGCAGGCGCAAACCACGGAACCGGGTCCCGGGCCGTCCGAGCAACCTGGCGCACCCATGGAAATGGGACCGGGCGAGGGTGCTCCGCCTCCTCCGCCGACGGCGGTGTACCAAGGCGAGCAACCGCCATTGGATGAACAAGCGCAAATGGGCGAGCGGCCAGAATCGGGCCAACAGTCTCCGTCTATCGAGGAAGCTCAGCCTGGCGGGCCTTCGGGCGAGGGCCCGGCGCAGACCAATCAAGGCGTCGGCCGCATCAGCATGATTCACGGTGACGTGTCCACCCAGCGTGGAGATTCCGGTGACTGGTCAGCCGCAGTCTTAAATCAGCCCCTTCTGAATGCCGACAAAATTTCCACCGGTGCGGGCGGCCGTGCCGAGGTGCAACTCGATTTCGCCAACATTCTTCGGCTGGGTTCAAACGCACAAGTCAATATTGCGAATTTCACTCACGATCACATCCAGATTCAACTCGCCCAGGGTCTCGTCGATTACAGCGTCTTTAATGAGAGCGAAGCTGAGCCTGAGATCGACACGCCGAATGTCTCCATTCATCCCGCTCATAAGGACGTTGTTCTTCGCGTAGAAGTGCGCCCCGATGGCGACACAGTTGTGATCGTCCGCAAAGGCGAAGCCCAAATCTCCACGCCAAAAGGCATCACTGAAGTAAAAGAAGGCGAAATGGCGACGGTGCGTGGAAGTGCCGAGGAAGCTCAGTACAAAATTTCGCCAGCTCCTGATCGCGACGATTGGGACCGTTGGAATAGTGATCGCGACCACATGGTTCACAGCGCGAAGTCTTGGAATCACACTAATCGCTATTACACCGGCTCCGAAGATCTGGATGCAAACGGACGCTGGGAAAACGCGGACGACTACGGTCAGGTCTGGGTTCCGAATGAGCCGGCCGACTGGGCTCCGTATCGAGATGGCAACTGGGTTTGGGAACCTTACTACGGTTGGACTTGGGTAGGCGCTGAACCCTGGGGATGGGCTCCGTATCACTACGGTCGCTGGATGCCCTACGGCGGCGCTTGGGCTTGGTGGCCCGGGCCAGTATGGGGCGGGGGATTTTATCGTCCCTTCTGGGCTCCGGCTTATGTCTCGTTCTTCGGATTTGGCGCTGGATTTGGCGTAGGTTTCGGTGTCGGATTTGGCGGATGGGGCGGCTTCGGCTGGTTGCCCATCGGTCCCTGTGACCGTTTCTTTCCCTGGTGGGGCGGATACGGCGGCCGTTTCGGAGCGGTTGGTTTTGATCGCTTCGGTGGCCTCGGCCGCTTCGGCGGAATCGCGCCGCTTCACGGTGGCACTCGATTCTCCAACCTCGCCCACATTAACGACCCCCATATCGGACGCGCGCTCTCGACCGTCGGTGCCGGACGCTTCGGCGCGGGCCATGTCACAGGAGTGGCGGCTACGCACGCGCAACTTAGCTCCGCCCGCATGATGACCGGTAACCTGCCGGTGGTGCCTACGCACGCCAGTCTATCGGCCAGTGGACGCGCCGCAGCGGCCTCTACAATTCACAACAGTAGTTCGCATTTCGTGGGATCGCAAAGCACTTCGAGGCCGCAATCGTTCCAGCAGCAGACATCGCACCTGCAGCAGTCCATGCAGCAGAGCCGCGTTTCGGCTGTAACAGCTGGCGGGCGCACAACCAATGGGTCTTATTCTGGCGGAGCGGAGTCTCGTGGTACGACGAACGCCGGAGGTGGCAAGCCGAGTGCCGGCACACCTTCCAATGGGAATAACGGTGCTGCCAGTAGAGGAACCGCATCCCCAGGCCAGTACGGAAGCTCGCGACCGTCCTCGGTGCAGAACAGCACGACCCGTCCCGGAGGCGCGCAATTTCCGCAACGCTCCGTCGGCCAGGCATCAAGAATGGGCGCGGAATCCAACACGAACTCGACCAGCGCGAATTCCAGTAGAGCGGCACAGGCATCGCCTGGCGGAAGCACTTCAACTCGCAGCAACTGGAGCCAGTTCTCGCAGCCTTCGCACGGCGGCAGCTCCACCGCTTCTGCGCAAAGCGGCGGCTACTGGAACCGTACCGCTCCCAGCTCCAGCTACTCGCGCGGATCAGCCTCACCGAACTCCGGTGC
>DATNMU010000344.1:0-2284 GCA_035602195.1 Candidatus Acidiferrum sp. | reverse complement strand
CGCGGATGCGGGACCGCAGCCGGTCCGCCAAGTTGAAGGTTTTGGCGATTGCTCGCGCCAGCCGGAACAAGACGGAGCAAGGCCGTCAGAAGATGAAGAAGGCCTACGTCCAATTATTGGAAATCACCAGCCGGGTCGCCGGGCAAGCCAGGAAGTTCTCGCGCGAGATTGCCAGTCGCGTCAAGCAAGGCAATCTGTCCGTCATGCACAAAGCCAAGACGCAACTTGATGAAATGATTCTGCGGGTGCAGCAGGTGCTACGCCAGACTCGCGAGCGGGTGCTGCGCGGCAACACCAAAGCCGAAGGAAAGCTCCTCAGCATATTCGAAACGCACACTGAAGTGATCCGTAAAGGAAAGGCGCATAAGCCCAACGAGTTCGGCAAACTGGTCCTGATTCAAGAGGCGGAGAACCAGATCGTTACCCATTACCAGGTATGCGAACAAAGGCCGGCCGACGCCACCCTGATGGCAGGATGCCTGGAACAGCACGTCGAACGGTTCGGACGCGCCCCGGAGCAGATGGCCGCGGATCCCGGCTTCTTTTCCGCCGCTAACGAATCCAAGGCAGAGCAGATGGGAGTGAAGCGGGTATCGATTCCGAGCCATGACACCAAGAGCCCCGCCCGCAAGCAGCGGCAGAAGCAGCCTTGGTTCAAGAAACTTCAGAAATGGCGCACAGGCTGCGAAGGCCGTATCAGTGTTCTCAAACGCCGGCACGGGTTGCGGCGATCACTCTACAGGGGGTCGGACGGCATCCGGCGTTGGGTCGGACTGGGTGTGATCGCCGACAACGTCATTCACGTCGGTACTCACCTGGCCGAGCAAGCACGAACGCGCTAAGTTTCTCTTAGCCCAATACACCAGCCCCACCCCTATCATCTTCCTTCTCACCCAGCAAGATTTTCCTGAACGGTCCTCATCCCACTCCTAACCTCCTTCCGAAAGCCATCGCCAAGGGACAGAACCGTCCGAAGAACCCGCGCTACTGGTCTCACGCAGCTTTCTGAATTTTAAGTGGGAAAGTAGCTAGGTCTCTGACCGCTTAAAGGATTTCCTTTTGTAGCCGAACTTGCGTCGGGCGGCTTTGCGGTTGAACTTCCAGTCGATTTTGGTGCGGGCATGGTTGATGCGGCGATTCCAGGCGCGGGTTTCCTGACGCAGGGTCTCCAAATCAGGAATTCTTCTGGTACCAAGGCATTGCCGGGAGAAGATGCCGATTTCGATTTCGGCCTGATTGAGCCAGCTTCCGTGAGTCGGCGTGTAGTGGATGGTGAATCGGTTCCAGACCTGGGCACCAATTTCGTCACCGAGCAGGTCGGTCAATGATTTACAGCGATGGATGTTCAGGTTATCCATCACCAGATGGATGGTTTCGGCTTCCGGGTATTGAAAGGCCAGTTCGAAAACCACTTGCGCGAACTCGACTGCCGAGCGATCGGGCGTGGGAAATGTGAAGTGCCGGCCCGCCTTTGGCTCTACCGCGCAGAAAACATTGGCTGTGCCGCAGCGTTCATATTCGTTGTCTCGTCTCGCTTCCCGTCCGGGTTTCGCCGGCGAGGAAGGCCGGACGTCGGCATGCAGGGTAACCGGTTTCTCATCCAGACACACGACCGGTTGCTGGGGATCATAGGGTTTCTCATACGTCTCCAGAACATCTTCCATTTTGGCGATGTACTCGTCATCGAGTTCCGCTACGCACCACATTTTTTTCCCGCCACGGCTTGAGGTCGTGGTGAAGGAGCAGTACCCGGATCGTTTCTCTTCCCACTCGCGGAACCAGTCGTCGTTTGACGGCTTCCTCCGCCACCAATCGCACGGTCCAGCGGGCGCGGCCCTCGGGCGGATCACTGCAAACCATGGCGATAATGCGCTGCCGCTGGCTGTCCTCCAGCACCGCAGCCGCACCAGGGCGGTCCTTCTCATAAAGAGCGCGCTCGAGGCCTCCTTGCTCGTAGCGATGGCCGACCTTGCGAATGGTCTGCGGAGTCAGCGGAATCACGCCGGAAATACTCGGCGCACTGAGGCCTCTGGCGAGTTGCAGTAGCGCGATCGCCCGCAGGACGACTCTCACCTGCTGCACACCGCCAGCGAGCAGTTCTTCCAACGACTTCTGATCCTTCTTTTTCACCTGGATGCGCAGGGGTGGACGGGCCATACCCTGAGTATGCGCCAAAACATTTTCAATTGGAATTGTTTTTTTCGAGTCTTTTCAAGCGGTCAGCGACCTAGTTATAGACATCGAATGTCTGCCAAGGGAACTCGTCGCAGCGGGAGGCCTGCTG
>DATNMU010000343.1:0-11178 GCA_035602195.1 Candidatus Acidiferrum sp. | reverse complement strand
GAAAGGTAGAGGACTTTTACCCCGGGACGGGCTGGCGTGAGTTGCTGAACGAGTTCGTGGCCGCTAAGGCCGGGCATGACGACGTCGGTGATGACGAGATGGATAGTGTCGGTGAGGCTGGCGGCGAGGGCGAGAGCGGCGTTGCCGTTGCTGGCTTCGAGGACGCGATAGCCGCGTGCGGCGAGAGTTTCGCGAACGAGCTGGCGGACGGATTCTTCGTCTTCGACGAGGAGGATGGTTTCTGATCCGGCGGAGTGGGCGAGGGATGCGGGGGTGGCGCCGACGGCGTCGCAGGGCTCGTCGACGCGCGGGAAGTAAATAGTGAATGTGGTGCCGTGGCCAGGTTCACTTTGAACGAAAACGTAGCCGCCGCTTTGCTTGACGATGCCGTAAACAGTGGAGAGGCCGAGGCCGGTGCCTTTGCCCTTTTCTTTGGTGGTGAAGAAAGGTTCGAAGATGCGGGCTTGAGTTTCGCGGTCCATGCCTTCGCCGGAGTCGCTGACGGAGATGGTGATGTAGGGGCCGTGTTTGATGAAAGTGTTGTCGTGGCCGTGGGAATCGTCGACGGTGATGGCAGCGGTGCGAATGGAAAGTTTGCCGCCGTTGGGCATGGCATCTTTGGCGTTGACGACGAGATTCATGATGACTTGCTCGAGCTGGCCGGCATCGGCGCGAGTGCAGCCGACGGCGGATTCGAGATGAGTGGTGAGTTCGACATCTTCGCCGATGAGCGGGCGGAGGAGACGCTCCATGTTGGTGACGATGGCGTTGATGTCGGTGACTTTGAGTTCGAGATGCTGTTTGCGGCTGAAGGCGAGGAGTTGGCGGGTGAGGGCGGAGGCGCGATCGGAGGCTTGCTGAATGGATTCGGCTTTGGCGTGCAGAGGATGCTCGGGAGCGAGCTGGTCGAGCAGCACCTCGGTGTAGCCGCTGATGACCATGAGGAGATTGTTGAAGTCGTGAGCGATGCCGCCAGCGAGGCGGCCGACGGCTTCCATTTTTTGCGCCTGGCGGAACTGGTCTTCGAGGACGCGGCGTGCGGTGATGTCTTCGGCGATGGCTTCGAGGGCGTCGGAAGGGCCGTCGGGGCTGGCGACGGCGCGGCCGCTGATGCGAACAGTGATGGAGCTGCCGTCTTTGCGGCGCCAGCAGGCTTCGAATCCGTCCATGCCTCCGGTGCGGCGAAATTCTTCAACGAGGCGGGCGTATTCACGGGGCTCGACAAAGACATCTTTCTGGGGATTGAGAGCCAAGACTTCGAGAGCGGAGGTGTAACCGAGCATTTCGATCAGGGCCGGGTTGACGTCGAGAAAACGTCCGTCGAGGCTGGAGCGATAAATTCCGTAGACTGCGGTTTGGACCAGGGAACGGTAGCGAACTTCAGAGCGGCGCAACTCCTGCTCGTTGCGTTTGCGATCAATGGCAGCGGCGAGCTGTTGCGAGACGAGAGTGAGGATTTCTTTATCGCGCTCGGTGAATAGAGAGTTGCTGGAATAGCTTTTCAGGATCAGCGCGCCGAAAGCATGGCTGTTGACCTTCAGCGGAACGCCCAGCCACTGGGAGGGCGGCGCTGTGGTTAGTTTGATATCGCCGCGCTTTTGCAATTGCTGTGCGAGTTCTGGAGTGCAGAGCAGCGGCTCGCCGGTACGGAGGACGTATTCGGTGAGGCCCGAAGCGAGTTTTTCTGGTGCGGGGGCGGATTGCTGCTCGTCGACGAAGTAGGGGAAGCTGAGGAGATTTGATTCGGCATCGTGAATGGCGATGGAGAAGTTGCGGGCGCACATGAGTTCGTCGACGATGCTGTGAATGGCGGCGAAGAACTGCTGGAGATCCTGCGCGGCGCCGGCCTTTTCGGCGATGCGGTAGAGTGCGGAGCTAAGAACTTCGGAACGCTTGCGGTCCGAGATATCGCGATAGACGGCGTAGAAAGCGACGGGGTTGCCGTCGATGACGAGAGGAGCGCAGGAGATGGAAACATCGATGAGAGTGCCGTCGTGGCAGCGGCGTTGAGTTTCAAGGGTGAGGCGCTCGCCGCGGCGGAGGCATTGCTCGATCCATTGAGATTCTGCGGCGCGATCGGGTACGAGGATGAAAGGGTCGATGGGCTGTCCCAGGATCTGCGCGGCGGAGTAGCCGAACGTGCGCTGAAACTCCTGATTCACGCACAGGGTATGGAACGTGGTATCGACGACGATTAATGGGTCTGGAGAACTCTGAAAAAGTTGTTCGAGATATTGACGTCGAAGTTCGAGGGTCTCGGATGACGGTTTGGAATTTTTGAGCGCTGGAGTTTTTTGTTCAGGAGCCCAGGAGAGAGTGGATGTTTGCGCCACCGGGATGGAAGGAGTGGGTGGAATGAAGGTGGGCGGGGCACCGCGCTCGAGCGCCTGTCGCAGGTTCCGGGCGCGCACGAGTTCCTTGGACTGCGGCGCGCGGGTGACACGACCGCCCATGTCGAAGCTCCCCCCTCAGAAAGCTAAGCCAAGCGCATGGTAGAACGCTGGGGGGTTAAGGAGAAAGTTACGGGGGTAATTGAAGATGCAAAAGAGAAAGTGCTCTGGCCACCCCGGGCCGTGATGGCGCATGCGAACAGCAGGTTCCTCGACTTCGCGAGATCATCCGCGTTGCGGATGTTCTCGCTTCGCTCGGAATGACAAAAGGAAAAGGAAAGGGTGTTTCAGGCTTTGGCGGCGAGGACTTCGCAGACGCGGCGGAGTTTGTCGCGCTGGGTGTCGTCGAGGGTTAGGAACTCGAAGCCGTAGCGGAGGCCGTCGCGGTAGCGGACGATGGCGCGGACTTTTAAAGTGTAGGAACTGAGCGGGAGGGGGATCTCGAGAGAAACGATTTCGCCGGGTTGGAGGTCGCCGGTGAGAGTGGCGCCGATTCCGTCTTCGGCAATTTCTGTGGAGTGTCCCCAGCAGCTTTGGAAGTCTCCGGACTGGAACATGCGGACTTGCATGCGGGCGTCCATGGCGAAGCGGGGGTAGCGGCGTGGGCGGCCGGCGCGGGTCGCAAGTTTTTTGCCGGGTGCTGACATGTTCTAAGCCCCTCAGGGGCTAAAGCCCATCCTTATCAAGCCTCTTAACGGCACGGCTAAAGCCGTGCCACTTCAAACCATCGACCGATTCTCGCGCTTTCCAGCGGTTAATTTCCGTGCAACAGGTAGCCGGGCTCGAGGGGGAGTTTTCCTGCAATTTTGACGACTGCGACGCTGCTATTGATGGAATACACGTCCACCAGGCCGATTGCTCCGGGAAGCGACGCGACTTTATTGACGAGTTCTTCGTCGGAGGCGACGACCAGGATGGCGGGGTGGTTCGGACGCCCGTGATTGGAGGTGACGATAAGGCTGTTAACCTCGCTCTCGGGCATGTCGTAAACCTTTTCCAGGACCAACTTCATTTCGGGCGCGGATGGAGAGCGCATGATAAAGGTGACGGGCTTGCCATCGGGCCAACGACTATTCTGGGCTTTGCAAACTTTGACCAAGTCGGCGACGGTCATGACGGAGACAGCGTTCGATTTGTTGGAAACCAGCGCGAGATCGCGCGCCGATGCCAGCGAGGCGCTGATGAGTAGAAAGATGGAAACACGTAAAAGGCGTTGGTAGAACAAGCTTGGTCTCCGCGCGTTGCAAAGGTCTAAAGCGATTGTGCGGGATCGAGGGTCATTTGTTAAAGGTAACTAAGGTCATGTGGGTGGAACAATCAGATTGAATTTCTTACTGCTTTCTGGCCAATGAAAGGGCTATGGCGATGTTTCGCCAATCAAGGTGCCGTTTTTCGGTTACGGCGGCTGATTGAGAGCCTTGCGTCGTGCTAACCGCACGCAATAGATAACTCCAGTGGCGTTGCCGTACAGGCGAGTGCATCGACCGCGGATCAAATCTCTCGCGGCTAGTACCTGTGGGCTCGCACTACGAACCGTCTTGGCGCCGGACCGAGAAAATAAAATGGGTAGCAAGTCACCAAGGTGAGCGCGGAATCCGCTGTCGAGGGCTGCAAGACCGTGATGTCGTCAGGTTCGACAATCTTTACCCAATCCACTGCATAGCGGAATAACCCGGTTGCCGTCTGGAATTGAATCTCGTCATTCCTGCGAACGTCTTTTAATCCGCGAAAGAAAGTATCGCGGTGCCCGGCGAGTGCGCTGTTCCCTGATTCTCCTGGAAGCGGAGTGCTTTCGATATGTCCAGCGCCCAGACGGAGATTTCGTGGGTTCGTGCCTTGCAAAACCGCGATGGACATGCCAAGCCTCGGAATATCCATGCGCCCGAGAACATCTCCTTGTTTTGCCGCCGGTCTGGGCTGGATGACGCTAGGCTGGATTACCGCGCTCGTTTTTTCCACCCGGATTTGGATTTCTAGAGCCTGCTTCGCCGATGCCTGGTAGAGCTTCGCCTCCACCAGAGTAAGGCCAACGTAACCGAGCGCCAGGCTGCCGGTGATGAAGAGCAGGCTGCGGCTCCAGCGAAGAAAGTCTTGCAGTCGCGCTGAGGATATAGCCCTTTCGCTGGCGAATTTCATGGCCGGATCGCTTTCGCCGCCGCTGATGGAGCCGCCAATGCTGCAAAGTACCCCGGCTGGGTGCGGACCGACAAACGGCCTCGGCCCGGCAATTTGGCCTTCACCTGGATAACACGATAGCTTCCGTCGCGACTTCGATTCGTGGGCACATAGGCGAGGGTGTACTGATTGCGGATGTCGTGTGCAATCCGTTCGCAGATGGGTACAATCTCCTTCGAAGATCGCGGCAAAAAGGCTTCGCCGCCCGTGTTCCTCGCAAGACGCTTGAGCACTCCGGGGTTGCTGTCGCTATCTTGCTCATCGAAGATGCCGATGGTGTAGATGATTACGTTCGATTGTCCTGCCAGCGCCAGTATCTCGTTCAACTTATGTTTGCTGGCATTGTCTCCACCGTCGCTGATTACGATCAGGACTTTCTTGTCTCGATTCCCTTTCTTCAGGTGCTCCAGTGCGACCTCGACCGCGTCGTACAGCGCTGTCTCCCCGCTGGGCACGATTCTCGACAGGGCAACTTCCAACTCACCTGCCTGGTCCGTGAACGCAATGTCGTCGGGAAGGCCAAACGAAACTTTTTCGTTGAAATGGACCACGAACATTTGGTCGCGCGGGTTGCTGGAACGGGCAAAGGCCAAAGCGGCCGCAATCACATCCGCGCGCTTCGGTTTCATGCTTCCGCTGTTATCGACGACCAGTCCGACTGTGACCGGAATATCCTCATGGCTAAAATGCTTGATCGGTTGCAGCACTCCGTCTTCGTAGACCTGGAAATCGTTCTTCTCGAGTCCGGAAACCAGAACATTTTTGTGGTCCTCGGCGGTTGCGCGCAAGACTACCATGTCTACATTTACCTTGAGCGTGTATGGGTCGGACGAGGGAATACGCGAGGGAGAGGACTGTTGCGTCCTTCCGATGCCCTGGGCGGCGATCAGGACGAAAAGGGTAACCAGATACAGCAGCGTAGAGGCTCGCCCGCGTGTTTCGCTACTAACTCCTTCCGCCGCGGATGAGGGCGATTCTTTCATCCCTCGGGTCCTTTCACCATGCGGTTTACTTTTTCCGGACCTGGCGACAAGAGGTGTACCCGCGTACTGCCTCTCTCGCCATGCGGTTCCCGGACAGTTACCAGACGTGCCTCAAACGGTTCGCTTCGCAAGAGTCGAGAGACCAATGCCGGCGCCCATCATCAGCACTCCAAAGAGTCCAATGAGTGGCAACGAGCTGGCTGTTTGCGGTAGTTCCTCCGTGGTGGCAGCTGCGGCCAACGGCGGAGGTTCAACCACCTGAGCTAGTTCGACCGGTTCTCCTGTCGGCGCAACCGCTTCCACTGGCGCCGTATTCAAAGTCTCGACGGGCGCGGCTGCCAGTTCGATCGGAGTGGCAAGCACGGGCTCATTGACTTCCTTGGCCAATTCGATCGCCCTCGTCTTGGCATATACGAATTCCTCGCCCCACTCGCGCCCAGGGTAAAACCATGCCCTTAACGCTTCGGGCTCGCCGGCCGGGCGCTCCCGAAAAGTGATCACCGTTTTATCCGTTGCGTGCAAACGGTAGTTCGGAATCGCCAGGATGGTGGTAAATACATGGGTTTCTTCTTTATTGGAGATTTGAACGATATGCCGGTCGGATTGCGAATCCAGAATCTTGAAGACATACGTGCCCGCTGGCAAGGTCTGAGCTCCCACGCCTGGTACTTCGACAGGCCCGCTAAAGGTGATGACCGTCTTTCTGTTCCAGTCATCGGCCCTTGCTGCCGGCATGGCGACTAAAAAAAGCATAGCCAGACACAGTGTGTTTCGAAGAGATTTAAGCAGTTTCATGTTTTGCCCCTGTTTTTTCTCCGACGACTCGCACGGTGGTTTTTGAACTCTTTATGTTGTCGGTTTCACTAGAGATCAACAGCCGGAAAGGCCGGCATTTCTGTAATACCGTGGCAAGCTACTCGAGCCTCAGTATCCGGTGGCAGAGCTTTTAATGAATGGTCAATAGTGATCGAGACCTCAATATGTGTGTCTTATAACCTGGAACCCAGACGCCGATTCGCCGAGCAATGGTGAACAGATAATCCGCGGCTTTGATTCCAAAAGTATGCGGTGAAACTCATGCCTCCGCTCGTGGAGAGGCTACAGTTTTCGGCACTCTCTGATTAACCCGCAGGGGGATCGAACGGTGTTACCATTTGCTGATTCGTCGCCGAGGTTTCCATGGCCGCTCACGCCTACAATCCTTCACAGAACCCATGGCCGGAATTGCCGCTGGACGCCTGGCAGGATACTTACGCGACGCTGCACATGTGGACGCAGGTCGTCGGCAAGGTTCGCCTGGCGCTGAGCCCGCGCGTGAACCACTGGTGGGAAGTTGCGCTGTACGTGAATGCGCGGGGATTGACCACGTCGGCGATTCCTTATGGCGAGGGAATTTTTGAGGTTCAGTTTGATTTTATCGAGCATCATCTAAAGATTGAGACGAGTTGGAATTCGCGAAAAATCCTGCCGCTCAGGGCGCGATCGGTGGCGGATTTTTATGCTGAGTTCATGCTGGCTCTGGAGTCGCTGGGGATCGATGTGAAAATCTGGAGCATGCCGGTGGAAGTGCCTAATCCAGTACGCTTCGATCTAGACACGCAGCATGCGGCGTACGATCGCGAATATGCGCAGCGCTTATTTCGGATATTGATTTTGTGCAGCAACATTTTTCAGGAATTTCGCGCCGGGTTCGTGGGCAAAGATAGTCCGGTACATTTTTTCTGGGGCAGCTTCGATTTGTGCGTGACGCGATTTTCGGGACGGCGCGCTCCGGAACGGCCGGGTGCCGATGCGATTACGCGCGAGGCGTATTCGCATGAAGTGATCAGCGCGGGATTCTGGCCGGGCGGGGGAGAGGTGAAGGGTCCGGCGTTTTATGCGTATGCGGCGCCGGAGCCGGCTGGTTTTGCCGAGCAGAAGGTCAGGCCGGCGGCTGCTTTTTACCATCCGGAGATGAAAGAGTTTTTGTTGATGTATGACGATGTTCGCCGGGCTGCTCTGCCGAGGCAGGCATTGCTGGATTTTCTGCAGAGTACTTATGAGGCGGGGGCGAATTTGGGCGGGTGGGATCGGAGGGGGCTGGAAAGAGCTGGGTGAGGGGCGCGCGGGAAGGATGTGGTTGTGGAAATGCCTTGCGGGGGCCGACTTAGCCGCGGGCATGCAAGGGGTCCCTCGACTGCGCTCGGGATGACAGAATCAAGAGAAAGACGGGAAATCAGGAGAGAGAACGATGGCGAAGAAATGCAAGCATCTGAATCAGATCAAGTTCAAGACGACCGACACGCACGTTTGTGAAGAGTGCGTAAAGATGGGCGACCGGTGGGTTCACCTGCGTTTGTGCATGGTGTGCGGGAACGTGGGGTGCTGCGATTCGTCGAAGAATAAACATGCGACCAAACATTTTCATCAGAGCACGCATCCGGTGGTGCGGTCGATTGAGCCGGGGGAGGAGTGGATCTGGTGTTATGTGGACGAGATGGTTGCGGGTGAGGTTGCGGCTTAGAAAGTATCGGCCGCAAAAAATGTTAAACACAGGGGGCACGGGGTTCACAGGGTAGGGCGAAAGGGCGGGAAAAAATTGAAAGGGCCGTGACATTGGTTATGCTCTAGCCGCCAACTCCTGCGAGGGAGTCAACAGCGTGGACGCATGTACCGTCACAGCCCCTTGATGCGATCACTGCTTTCACAGTCCCAAACCCCAACTGCACCTCGCAGCGCCGTCGGTTTTTTCAGGTTTGGCTGCCCAACAAGTTGCCTCATCGGGCTGATCACTCAGTCTACTTCGGGTCAGCAAGTTTTATTTCGCTTACCCTTTCAACCGTCGACGGAAGTAACCTTAACAGAGAGACGAAAAAAGTCAACGCAAACTAATGGTGCATGAAGAGGTTTCGAGGCTGTGAATATCAGGGGATGCAAGCTGTTGTAGAGTGGAAGGTTATGAATTTTGATTTTCATTTCGGACCGGTTTTTCACAAAGGGTTGCACAGTTCCGAAAGCGAAGCGAAATCTGCGAAGAACCACAGAATCATCTTGACGCAGAAAAAATCTCGGAGCATCTTGCTACTAGTGGAAGAGAAGCAGTGATGTCAGAACTGGTGGCCTACGTAGACGGTGGCTCCTTGGGCAATCCAGGGCCGTCTGGCATTGGGGTGGTGATTGACGGCTGCGAAAGCGGCCCCATCCGCATCGCGAAGTGGATTGGGCACCAGGATAATAATGTTGCGGAATATATGGCGCTGATGGAAGCGCTGCAGTGTGCGGTTTCATTGAAAGCCAAGGCGCTGCACGTTTATTCCGATTCCCAAGTGGTGGTGCGGCAGATGCGCGGCGAATATTCGTGCCGCAGCTCGCGTCTGTACTCTCTGCACTGGACCTGCCGCAAGCTGGCTCGCGCGCTTAGTTTCACGATCTCGCATGTGCCGCGCGAGAGTAATGTTGAGGCGAACTCGCTGGCCAATACCGCGGTGCGGAAGCGGAGAGTTTAGTTGGCAGTCAGCACTCAGCAGTTAGCACTCAGCATTCGGCGGCGATCAGGATTGCCCCGACCAGCCAATTGATAGTTGGCGATTCGTGGTTGATGGCCAAGTTTCCGAATACCTGGAGAAATTCCCTCATGTGTGTGGCTGAAGGCTGAATGCTGATTGGCCGGCGACCAGCGGCTTACGACCCTTGCGGTGGCGAATGCCTTGACAGCGGAGCTTCTGCGAGCGAGACTCCAATTACTACATCCTCAAAGTTGAATGTGGCGTCCTGTGCCGGATCTCGTCCCGGCAGCGCCGCGACCTTACGACCATGGATCCTCAATCCATCACCGATCAGACTTCAGCTGCTTCTCTGGTAGAGAAGGAGAACGAGGTCGTTGGTGCAAGCGGTCCGGAACTTCCAAGCGTTTCCGCGAGAATTGCGCAAGAGAAAGCGCAGGCAGCGAAGTTGCCGGAAGGCGGGCCGCGGTTTCCGGGGGAGGATAATGGACGGTCGCTGGTCGCCATGGCCTATCGCGATCTCGACGCGGCGCTGCAATTGTTGGCGGAGCGTGCGCAATATATTACGGGCGCGAGCGGGGCGATGATCGCGCTTCGCCGTGGCGAACACAATGACATGCTTTGCCGTGCGACCGCCGGAGCGAAGGCGCCGGACCTGGGCGCTTTGCTCTCGATGGAACATGGGTTTTCCGGAGAAAGTGTGCGCACGCGGCAGGCATTGCGCTGCGACGACGCTGAAATCGATCCGCGAGTGAACCGCGAAGGTTGCCGCAGTTTGGGCATTTCGTCGGTGGTGGCGATGCCGATTTTGAGCGACCAGCAGGTTCTGGGAGTGTTCGAACTTTTTTCCGGCAAGGCGCATGCCTTCGATGAACGGGATCTTTCCGCGCTGCAGCGCCTTGGCGAAATGGTGGAAACTGCCGTGAAGTATGCGGTGGCGGCACAGGCTGCGACAGTGGTGGTGGAAGAGCCACCCGCGTTAACCGCAAAAGACGACGATCTGCTGCTTGTGGAGACGAATCTGGAGGTTGAGACGGTGAAGCCCAAGGTGGCCGAGCTGGTGGATTCTACGGCGGCTTCGGCAAACTTGGCTTCGGCGAAGGATGAAGAAGATGTTCTGGAGGTAGCGACGGAGAATGTAGAACTCGGGGAGAAAAAGCATTCTGAAGCCACGGAGTCGTTGAAACCCGAGGCGGAAAAAGTTGAAATTAAAAAGGCCGCCGAGGTTGCACCGAAGAAGCCGCTTTTCTGGTCTGCTGAAAGCAGCGGTTCGATCAAAGCGGAGGCTGCTGCCGAAGAGCAGGAAACCGATGCGCCTGCGGTATTGAAAACTTTTCGCAAGTGCGAGGCTTGCGGGTTTCCGGTTTCCCAGGGGCGTACGTTGTGCGTGGAATGCGAAGAAAAACAATGGCGGGGGCAGAGAGGTTCGCAGCCCGCTGCCCGAGCCGACCGTCAGGCTCAATCGCCCTCAAGCAGCAGTAAGAAGAGTACGACGGAGAATATTGCTGCGAAGCGGGCTTCTGCGGCTGCGATTGATCGATCGACCGGCAGCGAGGCGAACTCCGTTCCCATCCCTTTGGTTGCGGCGGCGGCAGTTCCCACGGCGCCGGCGCTTCCGCTCAAGTCAGCAGTAATCGCTAGGCATAGTGCAGCGGCGGGCGCGGCGGCAGTCATCACGCTTGTACCGGAGAGCGCAGGCCTGAAGGCGGAGTCCAGCCCCGCTTCCGAAAATTCCACACTTTTTCTGAGTGCGAATGTCGATTCGCCATCGTGGCTCGCGAGTAATAAGTACATTGTGGGTGCGCTGGTGCTGGTGGCTATCATTGTCGCCGCGTTTTTTTTACTGCGCTGATTTCTTCTGCTTCCTTCTCCCCCGACAGATTACAATTCCTTTCCTAACTTTTCGGAAAACAAATCGGGAGGATCGATGGTGTCGAGAACTACGCTCCTGTGGGTTTTGTTTCTGCTATTGTCCGCGGTTGCTCAGGCGCAAAATTCAGAGCAGCGCGCGGGCCGCTATCTTGATTCCATCCGCAAGCAACCTCCGCTACTGTTGGCATTTGTGCATGATCTGCCGAAGGGTGGCGATTTGCATAACCATCTTGATGGAGCGATTTATGCGGAAGATCTGATCGATTTCGCGGTGGA
>DATNMU010000342.1:0-10513 GCA_035602195.1 Candidatus Acidiferrum sp. | reverse complement strand
TTCCGCCGGGCGCGTCCGCCAGAACGTACGCGCCTCTGGCAACACCGGAGGCTGCGCCATATTTTGTGCGGTCAAATGTCGGCAGGGGTTGCCGGGTCAATACCAGTGCAACCGGCTGGTGCTGCAACTGGGCAATGATCTTCCATGCCTCTACCACTTCATTGGCATCAGCGGGACGAAGCACCATCAGGTTCGGCATGGCACGCAATGAGGCCAATTGCTCAATCGGCTGATGCGTTGGCCCGTCTTCGCCGACCCCAATCGAATCGTGAGTAAAAATAAAAATGGAAGGAGCTTCCATCAGCGCCGCAAGCCGGATGCTGGCCCGCATGTAGTCGCTGAAGTTGAAGAAAGTTGCGCCGAACGCGCGAATTCCAGTCACCGTCAGCCCGTTCACGCTGGCGCCCATTGCATGTTCGCGCACACCGAAGTGCAGGTTGCGTCCAGCGTAGCTTCCGGCCTGAAAGTCGCCTGCTCCTTCAAATGTCAATGTGGTCTTGTTGGATGTGGCTAAGTCGGCAGATCCGCCGATCAGCCATGGAATGTTTTTTGCCACTACATTCAGCACTTTCCCTGAGCTTTCACGAGTCGCCATTCCTTTCGAGTCTGCGGGAAATGTAGGCAGGTTCTTGTCCCATTCATCGGGAAGTTGCCGCCGCTGCATGCGATGCAGCCGGTCCGCAAGCTCAGGATATTTCTGCGAATACCCCGCGAACATCCTCGCCCATTTCTCGCGCGCGTCGCGGCCCCGCTTTCCAATTCCTTCCTGGAAATGTTCGCGCACGCCCTCGGGCACGAGAAATTTGGCATCTTCCGGCCAGCCGTAGAACTTTTTAACCAGCCGCACTTCCTCTTCGCCCAGGGGCTCTCCATGCGCTGCATTGGTGTCCTGTTTGTGGGGCGATCCGTAGCCGATGTGGCTATCAACAATTATCAGCGTCGGTCGATCCGTCGTATGCAGGAACGTTTCAAAAGCGCGGCCCAGCATTTCCAGATCGTTTGCGTCAACCACTCGCGTGACATTCCATCCGTAGCCGATGAAACGCGTGGCGACGTCTTCACTGAATGACCAACTGGCGGGCCCATCTAGAGTGACGTGGTTGTGATCGTACATCCAGCATAAATTCGAAAGCTTAAGATGCCCTGCCAGCGACGCAGCTTCGCCGCCAACGCCTTCCATCAAGTCGCCATCGGAGCACATGGCGTAAACGTTGAAATCGAAAACCTCGAAGCCCGGACGGTTGAAGTTCGCTGCCAGCCACTTGCTGCCGATTGCCATTCCTACACTATTTCCCACGCCCTGGCCAAGCGGCCCAGTTGTGGTCTCCACGCCCGTAGTAACGTGCGATTCCGGATGTCCGGGCGTCCGGCTTCCCAATTGACGGAAACGCTTGATCTCTTCCATCGGCACCGCTAGCTCGTTCAGCACCTCGCCATTCTCGGCGACCTCGCGCACCCCAGTCAGATGAAGCAGCGCGTAGAGGAGCATCGATGCGTGCCCGTTCGATAAAACGAAACGATCGCGATTCAGCCACTTCGGGTCCGTGGGATCGTAGCGCAAAAAATCCTGCCATAAGGAATAGGCAACCGGCGCCAAGCCCATAGGCGCGCCCGGATGTCCGCTATTCGCCTGCTGTACCGCGTCAATCGCCAAAGTTCGGATTGTATTAATGCTGAGCGTATCCAATTGTTTGCCGGTTACCACTGCCTGTTCACTGGCTACCATGTGATGCGCGCTCCTTTCTGCTGGAGGAAGATCTTCTTGCTTAAGTTGTTCCCCAATTTTATTAGAGTCCAGGGAACAGAAAGGGTTTCAGACACGCCCCGAGTGTATCAATTTCTTGTGAAGCCATGTCGTTGGATGTGTAAAAAGGGAAGGCGCGTACAGAAAATGATCCAATAGGGAACAGAGTAAGAAAGGATTGCTATTTCAGCAACTGCAGGTAGCTTTTTTCGCTTTTCGCGGCTTTTGTAGTGTCTTGCACGTACCTGAGAAACTGACGGAGATTTTCCTTCTCGGCAGCGTCCAAACTGGAAAATCGGATGCGCACTCCAATCACCGGTGCGCTTCGGGTGACTACTCCGTTCAGCGCCATGCCCTTTACCCAGATCTTGCCGCTCGCCACCCAAAGTCCGATTTCCACTTTTGAACCGTCGCTAACGCGAGCGGCAGTTTCCACCTGGCATCCCCCTAAACTTGTGTTGGAGAGATTTCCCCAAAGCGGAGTAGCAGAATCGCTTACGTGCAGTTCAACCGCCACAAAACACTTGATCCGAGGATGCCGTCGTCGATCTTGAGCCCAGGTCGTGCTGAAAATATCGGGTTCGAACGGCGGAGTGGCCGAAGCCGGAGTAGGAATCGGCTGTGGTGAAGCTGCAGTTTTGCTGTTCACCGCGCCGGAACTGCTTCTCTTGATCTCTCGCATAGCGGCCAGGAGTGCTTGTTCCCGGCGCTCGGGCGCGGCGTCGCGGTAGGTCTGCAGCAGCTTTCCAAGGTTGCGGGCCAGAACCGGATCCGCCAGCAACGCGGTCCAGTCCGTTCCCCCGATCGCATTGGTCTTGGCATCACTCATCAAATATGGAAATACATGTGCCCTCACACTGACGCAAGGGTAACCAGTTCACAAGATGACTGAAGTCATTTGTCTGAAGATGTGCGTCAGATTCGGCCGAGCCTATCCAGTCTCCAGATAATTTCAGTCGACGGGTTTCAGGGTCGCAAGATATTTTTTCAACCACTGCTGTCTCTCTACGGTAAGCGAGAGGAACTCAAACCCATAGTGGTAGCTGCGGCGGAAGCGGAGCACTCCCCGCAATTCCCACGTGGCTGATCCGGGAAGGGCAAAAGTAAGATCCACTACCTCACCAACATTCAATTCAGCCGCCAGAAGCACTCCAATCCCCGCTTCAGACAAATCGCGGCAATGCCCCTCAAGATTCTGATACTGGTTCGCCAACAGAATGGTGACGGTAACACTGAAGTCGCCGCGAAATCGGGGATGTCGCCTCCGACGACGCTCGGCTTGGCTGGTGGCGGATTTTGGAGTTGAGGCCGGCATGTCGGAGCTAACTTTCTAACGAATATGTCCTCACTGAGCCTGGAAGGTGAGCTGAAGAACTTCAGTGGATTGGGCTGATGCAGTTGCAAATTTCCATTTGCGTACCGCGTCGGTTGCTGATTCGATCAGCACCGGATTTCCCCCCAGGGCACGGGTCGACTTAACAACTCCATTAGCTCCAACCACCGCTTCCACTTTGACCACCCCCGCAACGTGCATCCGCTTGGCCAGGTCCGAATACACCGGCGCTACCCTCGTTAGAATCTTTCGTTCCGCATGATCTTGTTTCTGGCCCATTGCCACCTCAGACAGCAAAGCAGAGCACGATGCTGCAGCCACAACTAACGTGGCTACCCGGCGGATGAAAGGATGGACCATTCCTCTCTTTACTTTATAGACAGGCAGAACCGGGAGGAACGTGTCCAAAGTAATGAATTCAAAACAAACGCTTATGTTCTGCCTTAAACTGTAGGTGTTCGATCTGGATTTCTGCAGAGGCTGCGCGGCTTTATAGCCTGCTTCCTCCCAAATTTATGTACGCATGTCCCCACGAATTGCATCCAAATCCGGACCGGCAGGTATACCGGTTTTTGCATCGCATGGTATGTCCATCGAATCCATAGTCTGACGATGTGTTATGAATGAGAAAGGTCGTCCCGAAGACTTTATTTACGACGGGACTTTTTCACAAGCGAAAATGGCCCGCACCTTCTTTTCCACAAACCGCAGAATTCCTGCAGTTACCCTGATGTTGCTGTTCGCCGTTTCGTGTATTGTTGCGCAGAATTCCGCGCCGGTACCCTCCATTTCTCTGCCCGGGTCGCAAAGCCCGTTTACCGGCAGCGAACCCGAGGGTAATGCCAGTCCGGAAGTTTTGCAGCTAGGTTACCAGGACGCCATTGACCGCGGCCTGCGCAATAACCTCGGCCTGCTGCTCTCCGGAGATCAGGCCATAACGGCGCGAGGAGAAAAATGGAAGGAACTCAGCAACCTTTTGCCGAACGTCGCGGCCAGAATTCAGGAAGACGTACAGACCCTTAGCTTGACCGCGTTGGGCCTGAAGGGCAACGTCTTTCCCTTTCCCGTTCCTCGAGTGATTGGTCCATTCAATTACTTCGACGCTCGAGCCTCGGTCACGCAATCGATTTTCAACTTCCACGATCTGGAGAAAGAACGCGCGGCATCGGAGAGTCTGAAATCCGCGCAATATAGTTACAAAGATGCGAGGGAGCTAGTAGTTCTTGCGGTTGGGAACGCTTATCTGATGGCCATTGCCACGGCCGCTCGCATTGAAACCACAACCGCTCAGGTTACGAATGCTCAAGCTTTGTACAACAAGGCAGTCGACCAGCAGAACGCTGGGCTGAGCCCGGCAATCGATACTCTGCGGTCGCAAGTCGAATTGCAAACTCGTCAGCAGCAACTCATCGTCGCCCGTAACGACTATGCCAAGCAGAAGCTTTCATTAGCGCGCATCATCGGCTTGCCACCGGGCCAGCAATTCGAGTTGATCGAAAAAGCTCCCTATCAAGCTCTGACCCCACAACCGCTGGAAGTTTATTTGCAGCGTGCCTATGCATCGCGGCAGGATTACCAGGCGGCGCAGTTGCAAGTTCGTTCAGCGGAACTGACCCACCGCGCGGCTGCCGCCGGGCGCTACCCTACAGCAGACCTGAGTGCCAACTACGGGGATATTGGTGTGACCCCGGGCACGTCAAACGGAACCTGGCAAGTGAATGGCGGCATCAGCATTCCCATCTTTACTGGAGGAAAAGTCCACAGCGATCTGCTTGAAGCCGATGCTCAGTTGAAGCAGGCACGATCTCAATTGGGCGACCTGCGCGGCCGCATCGATTACGAAGTGCGCGCCTCGTTGCTGGATCTCACCGCCGCCGCTGAGCAGGTCGAGGTGGCGCGCAGTTCGGTCGAACTGGCCGACGAAGCCCTCAATCAATCCCGGGACCGTTTCGCCGCCGGTGTCACCGATAACCTGGAAGTTGTGCAGGCGCAGGAAGCCGTTGCCAGTGCGCATGAGAGTTATATTGAAGCTCTCTATGCGCATAATCTCTCCAAGGTGGAACTGGCGTACGCTATCGGTGACGCGGAACAGGGAGTCAAGAGATTTCTGAAAGGCGAACACTAAACAACTTTTATGGAACCGACGACGCAAACTCCTCCCGCCGCTCCGCCGGATCAATCCGAGAGCCGCAGCAAGCCGTTGCCCTCGACGGAACGAGACTTCCGCTCTCGTCCTTCGCGAACCGCCCGTCCCGGATTCCGCATCGCCATCATTATCGGTGTGGTCGTGTTGCTGCTGGTTATTTTCTTTGTATACCGCTACGTTTCCAGCTACGAATCTACTGACGACGCTCAAGTAGACGGTCACATTAATTCGATCAGCGCTCGAATTACCGGCCATGTCATAAAACTGAATGTGCGGGACAATCAAAACGTTCCCGTGGGCACAGTGTTGGTGGAAATTGATCCCGCCGATTATCAGGTGGCGTACGAGCACGCGAAAGCCGATTTTGAAGATGCCCAGGCTACCGCCGCGGCCGCCGGCGTGAATGTGCCAATCACGTCGGTCAGTACTACCAGTCAGGTTTCTGCGAGCGAAGCCGATGTGGCCAGCGCCCGCGCTGGAATTTCCGCGGCCAAGCAACAATTTGCCGCGGCTAAGGCGCAGCTTGATCAGGCCGAGGCCAACAATGTCAAAGCTCAGAATGATCTGGGCCGCTACCGGCAACTGGTCGACAAACAGGAGATATCGCAGCAGCAATACGATCAGGCTGTGGCTGCAGCCAAAGCCAGTGAAGCCGCGGTTCAGGCTGCTCGCTCCCTGGCCGACGCTGCGCAATCGCAAGTGATCGAGGCTCAGGGAAAACTGGCGCAGGCCGAAGCGAACTATCGCAACGCCCAGACTGCTCCCAAACAAATGCAGGTAATTCGCTCGCGGGCGCTATCGGCGGAGGCCTTGGCCCAGCAGAAAAAAGCCGACCTTGACCAGGCGCAATTGAATTTGCAGTACACAAAGGTCATCGCTCCGGTCGCGGGAGTGGTCAGCGATCGCACCGTCGAGGTCGGCCAAAACGTCGCACCGGGCCAGGAGTTCATGAAGGTAATCCCGCTCAATGACGTCTGGATCACCGCCAATTTCAAGGAAACTCAGCTTCGCGATATGAAAGTAGGCCAACCCGTCACACTGGAAGTGGATGCCAACGGCAGAAAGTATCGCGGAAAAGTAGACAGCATCGCCGGCGCCAGCGGCGCGCGTTTCAGCCTACTTCCTCCCGAGAACGCCACTGGCAACTACGTGAAGGTAGTGCAGAGAATTCCAGTAAAAATTGTCCTCGACCCAGGAGAAAATAAAGATCAGTCGCTTCGCCCCGGCATGTCAGTGACTCCAAAGGTTTGGATCCGGCAATGAGTTCTGCCGCGCCGCCGCTGGAAAACGCCGATGTCTGGCGTCCGGCAATCAATCCCTGGATCATCGCAATCACGGTCACGCTGGCGACTTTCATGGAAGTGCTCGACACTTCCATCGCCAACGTCGCCCTCCCGCATATTGCCGGCAGTCTCTCCGCGGGACAAGACGAAAGCACTTGGGTGCTCACTTCTTACCTCGTGTCGAACGCCATCGTGCTGCCGCTTAGCGGCTGGCTTTCTTCCATCATGGGCCGCAAGAATTTCTATATGAGCTGCGTGGCCCTCTTTACCGTCAGCTCTTTCCTGTGCGGATTAGCTCCTAACCTCGCCACCCTGATTATTTGCCGCGTTCTTCAAGGCGCGGGCGGTGGCGGGTTGCAGCCCAGCGAGCAGGCGATCCTGGCCGATACCTTCGCTCCCGCAAAGCGAGGCATGGCTTTCGCCGTATACGGCGTTGCGGTCGTGACTGCGCCAGCTATCGGGCCCACCCTCGGAGGGTGGATCACCGACAACTTCACCTGGCGCTGGATTTTCTTCATTAATATTCCGGTCGGGTTGATTTCTCTGTTGCTTACATCGCGGCTCATTCAAGACCCGCCTTATTTACGCCGCCGCAAATTGAACGAAACCAAAATCGACTATATCGGCCTCGGATTTGTTGCTCTCGGTCTGGGAGCGTTGCAGATTGTTCTCGATAAGGGTCAGCGCGACGACTGGTTTGAATCCCACTTCATCGTGATTCTTTCTTTGATCGCCGCGGCTTCGCTGATCTTCGTGATCTTCTGGGAATGGCATCACAAAGACCCAATTATCGATCTGCACCTGTTCCGTGACCGCACATTTGGCATCTCCAACCTCTTGATGTTCATGCTGGGTTTTGCTTTGCTGGGCAGTACCCTTCTGCTGCCTTTATTCATGCAGACTCTTTTAGGGTACAGTGCCGAGCAGGCCGGCTTGGCGCTTATGCCTGGCGGCTTCACCATCATGCTGTTGCTGCCTTTGGTTGGATTCCTGCTTTCGCGCTACAGCCCACGCTGGCTGCTCGTCTTCGGCCTGGTCGTACTTTCCGGTTCGTTGTTTCACATGGCTGGCTTCGACCTGGGAATCGATTTCCGCACCGCCGCTACCGCTCGCGTGTTTCAAGCCGTTGGCATGGCATTTTTATTTGTTCCAATCAACACGGCGGCCTACGCATTTCTGCCGCGTGAGAAGAATAACGCCGCGTCTGGCCTGATGAATCTCGCCCGCAATATGGGCGGAAGTGTCGGCATTTCACTGGTTACCACCCTGCTGGATCGTCGCACTCAGGTCCATCTCAACGATTTGTCGCGCAACCTCAGCCCTGCAAACCCCGCGCTTCGCTCCATGTTGCAAGGCGCTACTCATGCGATGCAGGTACATGGCGCCAGTGCTGCCTTTGCAACCCGCCAGGCCTACGCCCTCATCGAAGGTACTGTCCAGCGGGAAGCCACCATGCTGGCTTACATTGACGACTTCCGGCTTCTCGGTTGGGCCATCATGGCGATGATTCCCGTCGTTTTCCTGATGAAAAAGAGCAAGCCCGGAGGCGGAATCGCGGTACACTAGATCGCGGTAAACTGGAAACTAAGCCATGTTTCGCATGATCACCATCGAACGCGAATACGGCTGCGGCGGCGGTGCCATTGCGCGTCAATTAGCCGTGCATCTGGGGTGGGAGTTGTGGGATCGCCGTCTCACCGAAGAGATTGCTCGCCTTGCCAACGTCGATTGTTCAGCCGTGATGCGCTGCGACGAGCGTGTGGACAGCCGCTTCCATCGCCTGGCAAAGGCTTTCTGGCGCGGTAGCTATGAGCGCAGCGCCCGCCTTGAGGGTCAAGTCTTCGATGCCGATTGCATGGTCTCGATGATGGAGCAGATCGCTCCCAGAATCGCCAGGGATGGAAACGCGGTTGTGGTGGGTCGTGGCGCTCCTTTCTTTCTGCGCGAACAGCCTGACGCTTTTCACGTATTTCTCTACGCGCCCCGGGAGGAAAAAATACGTCGTCTGATGCTGGACGGAGCTTCGAAGTCAGACGCCGAGGAGGCGGTCGACTCTGTCGACCGGGAGCGCATCGCCTTCGTCAAACACTATTTCGGCGCCGATTGGCCCACCCGCTCCCTTTATCACGTCATGATCAATACGGCAGTGGGAGATGAATCCGTCATCGATACCATCCTGCACACCATGCATCTTGATGAAGGCCGTCCCAAAGCCACCGCCTACGAGCCTGCGAGAGTTCCCAGTCCTATCTAGCAAATTCCGGAAGGCCCCATCCGACTCGCGGTCACACCACTCGCGCAGGTCGTTGCGGAGCAGGACAACAGTTTCCCTCACAAAAATCTTGACGCGGGCCCAGCGGTCCTAACGCCCTGCGTTCCAACTCCGGATTCATCCGCTCCGGAATCAACTCCCGAATCATTGCGATGAACTTCGGATGCACGCCCACCGTCTTCGCCCGGGTCATCGGCAAGGCCAAAGAATTACAAAGCTGCTGCGCTTCCACATCGAGGTCATACAACACTTCCATGTGATCGGAGATAAAACTGATCGGCGCCAGCACCACTGCCGAAACCAGATTGCGCGCCTTCACTTCGCGCAAATAATCAAGAATGTCCGGCTCCAGCCACGGCTGCCCCGGAGACCCACTTCGGCTCTGATAAACCAACACATCATTGGACTGCCCGAGAGCACTCGATACCAGCCGCCGCACTTCCTCGAGTTGCTTCACATAGTCACTGGTGTTGGCCATGGAAAGCGGAATGCTGTGCGCGGTATACACGATCTGCACATTCCGTCTGGCATCTGTCGGAACCGCCCGCAGCGCATCGTCCACACGCTCGATTGTCGCCTCGACGAATCCAGGATGGTTGAAAAAAGCCCGCAGCTTATCGACTTCCGGCGCTCCCGGCCCAACTTCGCTTTGCGCGCGAGCAATGTCTTCGCGATACTGCCGGCAGCCGGAGTAGGAACTATAGGCCGAAGTCACGAAGGCCAGCGCTCGCTTGACCCCGTCGTCCTTCATTTTTCGCAGCGTGTCCGGCAACAACGGATGCCAGTTTCGATTTCCCCAATAAACCGGCAGTTTTGGCCCATGGCGTTCCAACTCCACTTCCAGCGCAGCGATCAAATCGCGCGTCTGCTGGTTGATCGGACTCTTCCCCTCGAAGTGGTAATAATGTTCGGCGACCGTCAGCAAGCGCTCCCGCGGAACATTGCGTCCGCGCAGCACGGTTTCGAGAAACGGAATCACATCCTCTTTCGATTCCGGGCCTCCAAAAGAAACCACCAGAATAGCGTCGTAATTCATGCAGGGATAATCGTCGATCTTACCATCGCCCTTGTCGCGATTCTGCAGTGAGTCGAAATCTAAGCTCGCACGTCCAATGCAGTGCAGCCTTTTGTCGCCGACGGAGCCTGCTGGTCACGCCAAATGAAACAAGACGCATGTTACGCTTCTCCGGGGACTATGCCAGCAAACGTCGTTCGCCGGGTCTTTAAAGCTTTCCAATATCGCGACTTTCGCCTCATGTGGTTTGGCGCCTGCACCTCCAGCATCGGCACCTGGATGCAGATCGTAGCCCAGGGTTGGCTCATCTACCGGCTCAGTCATTCCGCATTCTTGCTGGCACTCGACCAATTTCTCGGC
This sequence comes from Candidatus Acidiferrum sp., assembly GCA_035602195.1. Lineage (GTDB taxonomy): Bacteria > Acidobacteriota > Terriglobia > Terriglobales > Acidobacteriaceae > Sulfotelmatobacter. The sequence continues at coordinate 360 of DATNMU010000342.1, read as the reverse complement.
GGCATTCCGATCTTTCTTTTCTCCCTGATCGGCGGCGTAGTGGCCGATCGCATGGAGCGCCGTAAAATCCTGCTGACCTCTCAATATGTGCAGATGGCTACGGCTGGGATACTCACGCTCCTCGTGGCCACCAATCACGTGCATGTGTGGCATATTCTTTGTCTCTCGTTTATCTCCGGCTTCGCCCAAGCCTTCGGCGGGCCGGCTTACCAGGCGCTGATTCCAACTCTGGTCGAGAAGGAAGACATGCCGAACGCCATCGCGTTGAATTCCATCCAGTTCAACGTCGCGGTCATGGTGGGTCCGGCGCTCGCCGGGCAGGCCTTGGCGAAGTTAGGCGAAAAGTGGTGCTTCGGCTTG
>DATNMU010000341.1:0-2747 GCA_035602195.1 Candidatus Acidiferrum sp. | reverse complement strand
GTCCGCGACGCGCCCGCAAACGGCGACCGTTGAAACGGGAAATAAAGATGCTCGCTCAAAACCGTGTCCCCCTGTTCCACCAGAATGGAAGCCCGCTCCATCACATGCTGCAACTCGCGCACGTTGCCTTTCCACGCATGCGCTTCGAGGATGCGCATCGCGTCCTCACTGAGATGTGGGCACGGGCTGGCCATGGCCGCCGCCATGCACGCGAGAAAATGTTTGGCCAGAGGAATAATGTCGGCCCGCCGCTCGGCCAGCGGAGGCAGCTCCAGGGGAAATGCCGACAGGCGATAGAAAAGATCCTCGCGAAATTCCCCCCGCCCCGCGCGTCCCGCCAGGTCAACATTGCTGGCCGCGATCACCCGCACGTCCACCCGCGTCACTTCGGCCGTGCCCAGCCGCTGCACTTCTTTTTGTTCGAGAAACCGCAGCAGCTTGGCCTGCATGCCGAAGGGAAGTTCGCTGACCTCGTCGAGGAAGAGCGTTCCTCCATGCGCCGCCGGAATGCGCCCAATCTGCGGCTGCACCGCTCCGGTAAACGCCCCGCGCGCGTGCCCGAATAATTCCGACTCGAGCAACGCTTCCGGAATCGCCGCGCAGTTCACCGCCATGAACGGCCGGGACGATCGCGGGCTTAGTTCGTGCAAGGCGCGCGCCACCAGTTCCTTGCCGCTGCCGGTCGGCCCCACCACCAGCACCGTCGTGGTCCGCGGTGCCACCAGCCGCGCCAGCCGATACACTTGCTGCATCGCTTCGCTCCGGCCAATCATGCCGGGTAGCGGATCGTATTCGTGTTTTGTGGTTTCAGCAGCCGTCCACGAATTTTCCTGCCCAGAAGCACTGGCGGGCTCAGCGACTTTCTCCCCGGCCTCGACCTCTTCGGTGAAACCTGGAAACACGGTATCGGAGTCCAGCAACACCACCTGCATTCCGGGGAAGCGACGCTGAATGATCGCGATCAGTTCTTCGCTGTCGAGGTCAGGCAGGCGGCGGTCGAGAAATAGCACCTGCCACTGTCCTTCCTGCAGTTTCGCCAGCGCCTCGGCCCCGCCCTGGGCGTGCTGTACCGGACGCCAGCGCCCATTCAGGCTGTGCAGAACATGTTCGCGCATCGCGCTGCTCGGGCTGGCGATCATGGCTCCGCCGGCGATTCTGCCGACGATCGGGAAAGGGGTCATGGCGCTCATGGCTACGCTCCTTAATGGCACACGATGGAACGGAAATTTCGCAATACGATAATTTGAGAACAATAATTTGAGAACAATGAATGACGATCAAGAATGTGTGCGGCTGTCTGGAATAGTGGGCAGTCGTACGGTGATGGCTTCAAAAGTTTCGCTGCGTTCTCTTTCCCATCTTGCGCCGGAGCGCTCAAACATCGCCTGCGACACCATCAATCCCAATTCGGGTCGGGAGAATGCCGCTGCTGGCCGTTCCCCCTGCCAGCGGACACGGACCCAGACCTCGGTCGCTTCATTTAAGGCTTCAATGAACAGGCCATTTTGCGGCGCAGCCAGGCTTAAGGCCGATTCCAAAAATCGAAATACAGTGCTGACCATTCTTCGCCGTGTAACGTTCAAGCGGACAGAACAGGCTTGCAAACAATTCAGGGTGACGCGAATGTTCTTCGCCTCGGCCACCGGCTGCAGATCGTCCACGGTTTCGCGGAGTAGCGCGCCCAGTTCAATCGTTTGCGGCGGCTCATTTTTTTCTTTTTCTTTTTCCCGTTCTTCGTCCAGATCCGCAAGTTCCCGTATCGTCTCCACCAGAGCCCGCATGCGCTCGGTTAACTCGAGCCCTTCCCGCAACACCTTCGCGTAGTGCTCGGCCGTGCGCGGCGTGGCCACGGCCACTTCCATCGCGCACTGCAAGCCGGTCAGCGGTTGGTTCAACGCGTGCAATAATTGCGCCAGCGGGCTGCGGGTTTCGATCAGCTGCACGATAGGTTGATCGGCAGAGAGTTGCGCGGCAGTGGAGGTCACGCCATCACCTTCGCTTCCCCGCTCAGTTCGTAGCCGATACCGCGCACCGTGTGAATCAGTTTGCGCGTATGTCCGTCATCCACCTTGCGCCTTAAATAGTTGATATAAACATCGACAACGTTCGTCGAAGTGTCATAAGTTAGGTTCCAGACGTGCTCGATGATCATGGCGCGGGAGACTTGGCGGCCGGCGTTGCGCATCAGGTATTCGAGCAGGGAAAATTCTTTGCTGGTGAGGTCGATGCGGCGGCCGGCGCGCTCGGCGCGGTGTTCCACGCGATCGAGTTTTAGATCTTCCACCGCCAGAACAGACTCGGAAGGCAAATGGCTGCGGCGCAACAGAGCGCGGATGCGGGCGGAAAGTTCGCTGAACGAAAATGGCTTGGGCAGATAGTCGTCAGCGCCGGTATCGAGGCACTGCACACGATCTTCCACCTTCACTCGTTGGGTGAGCACCAGCACCGGCAAACTCGGACGCTTCAGGCGCAGATGGCGCAACACGCTTACACCATCGAGCTTAGGCAGGTTCAAATCGAGGATGACCAGATCGTAATCAAACTCGCTGCCCATGGCTCGCGCCTGCTCGCCATCCTCGACCACGTCGACCGCATAATGCTCCCCTTGCAAGCCTTGACGCACAAAACCCGCCAGGGCCGTGTCATCTTCTGCAATCAGGATTCTCATAAGTGAGCCTTAATTACAGAGCGATTCTAGTTAGAGAAAGCTCAGTTGAGACGGAAAGTCGTTCGCACGAAAGTGTAGG
>DATNMU010000340.1:0-3508 GCA_035602195.1 Candidatus Acidiferrum sp. | reverse complement strand
TCAGGTGGTGCTGATTGATGGAGGTACCACTAATCTAAGAATTGCTTCCTACCTTTCAAGAGAGCGTTCGGCGACGATTGTTACCAACAGCCCACCGCTTGCGCTGGCGTTGGCGGATCATCCGAAGTTGAGCGTGCTGATGCTCGGAGGAAATTTTCTTAAAGAGGCGCGGGTTACGACAGGCATCGAGACCATTCGTCGAGTCGAATCCATTCGCGCTGATCTATGTTTTCTCGGAATGTGCAGTTTGCACCCGGAGGTCGGAATAACCGTCGGCGACCGAGAAGAAGCGTACGTGAAGCAAGCGATGATACGGGCTTCAACGGAAGTGGTTGGCCTGATTTCACTTGGGAAGCTGGGGACATCTCTGCCTTACCTGGTCGGTCCTGCTTCCCGACTGACACGTTTGATTACCGATGCATCAGACGAAGATGTCCTGAATCCCTACCGCTCCCAAGGCATAGAAGTCACAAGTACGTAAACCGAAGCGGTTCGACACTTCTATAGGTACGCCGTTTCGACATATGACGGACCGGGACAAGGGTCTATGCTGCGCGATCAAAGGCGGAATTAGCAGATCCGGGAAAAGTGCGGCACAGGACCCGCATCCTGATGCCAGAAGGCATGGATCTGGTGCTCCACTGCGAGTCGAAGGACAGTTTTGCGTATCAGTGTCCACAGGCGACGGTTGGAAAAACTTATGAACAACCGCTATCTCAGCTCCCACTTGTTTTTGTCATTGCTTGTTGCCATAGGAATCATCTCGGCAACCAGTGTTCTCGTAGCCCAGGACACGGATCGGTCGCGGATGAATTCCAAACTGTCCCCTGAAGAGCGTGCCGAACTGGCTCTGAAGCAGATGACCCTTGACGAGAAGTTGGCCCTCCTGCATGGAAATGGCATGGCAAACAATCCCAAATGGACGATGCCGCTCACCCATCTCGCAAACGGTGGCGTAGGTTATGTCGAGGGCGTAAAGCGTCTCGGCATTCCGCCGCTGGTCATTTCAGATGCGGCATACGGAATACGGGATAGCGGTGTGAACGGAAGGTATGCAACGGCGATGCCTTCGAACTTGGGGGCAGCATCCGCGTGGGATCCGGAATCCGCTTGTGCTTACGGCGAAGTGATCGGCAGCGAGCTTCGAGCGCAAGGCTTCGATATGACGCTTGGAGGGGGCGTGAACCTGACCCGTGAGCCTCGGAACGGTCGTACCTTCGAATATGCCGGCGAAGATCCTTTGCTTGCCGGCACGTTAGACGGAAACATGATGAAGTGCGAACAGGCGCAACACGTCGTCGGCGACATTAAGCACTACGCGCTGAACGACCAGGAGACGGGCCGCTTCATCATCAATTCCGTCATTTCGAGACGGGCCATGCAGGAATCCGATCTGCTCGCTTTTCACATTGCGATCTCCATCGCAAATCCTGGCGCGGTAATGTGTTCCTACAATCGGATCAATGGAGACTTCGGTTGCGAAAATCCTTACACGCTGCGAGACGTGCTCAAGAGGGACTGGGGCTTCCAAGGCTTCGTGATCTCTGACTGGGCTGGAACTCACAGCACCGAGAAGGCATCAACCAGCGGTCTCGATCAGGAAGAGCCGATGGCCGACTACTTCGGTCCGAAGCTGAAAGAAGCGGTGGCTGCCGGGAGAGTGCCCTTGTCGGAGATTGACGACCACGCAAGGCGAGTCCTGTATGCGGAGTTTCTCTCAGGGGTGGTTGACGACCCGCCTCGGAAGAGTGTAGTCGATGTCGAGAAGGGTCTCGAAGTTGCGCAGCGGGTGGAAGAGAAAAGTATCGTTCTCTTGAAGAATACTCGTTCCGTACTGCCAATTATCCAATCGATCCACAGCATTGCGATCATCGGGGGACATGCTGATGTCGGAATGCTTTCCGGTGGAGGATCGGCGCAAGTGGACCCGCCGAGCGGAAATGCCATCATGCCTGCGGGCAAGGGTGAAACACACTGGCAAGATCACATCTGGTTTCCGACGTCTCCGCTGAAAGCTCTCCGAGCGAAGCTGCCGAATACGAAAATCGAATACGATTCGGGAACAGACTTGAAGTCCGCAGTAAGTCTCGCCAAGGGTTCTGATCTCGCAATCGTCTTTGCATACCAGTGGATGTCGGAAGATATGGACCTACCGAGTCTGTCGCTTCCTGACAATCAGGATGCTTTGATCGAGCAGATTGCCGCAGCGAACCCTCGCACAATCGTTGTGCTCGAAACCGGTACGGTCGTCACCATGCCATGGCTCGACAAAGTTGCCGCGGTAGTCGAGGCATGGTACGCAGGTAGTGCCGGACATAAAGCTTTGGCCAACGTTCTCGTTGGGAACGTCAATCCAACAGGCAAACTTCCCATCACTTTCCCGAAAAGTGAAACAGATCTGCCGCGTCCGGTCATTCCACCACTGCCACCTCAGGATCAAGCTCTCAGTTATACAGTCCACTACGATGAAGGACCCGAAGTTGGCTACAAGTGGTATGAAGCGAAGGACAAGCAGCCACTATTTGCATTTGGCTTCGGTCTGTCCTACACCTCCTACGCATATTCAGGGATAAGCGTTGATTCCGCCGCCAAGACTGTCCGCTTCAGCCTCAAGAACACCGGGAAACAGACAGGCACTGAGATCGCGGAAGTGTACGCAAGATTGCCGAAGAGCGCGGACGAATCCTTCAAACGGCTGGTGGGGTGGAAGCGAGTCAGACTCGCGCCGGGTGAATCACAAACGGTCACGGTGGCGATCGATCCGCAAGTCTTGCAGACCTTCGACGACACGACGGCCCGCTGGAACTTCGCGCCAGGCGATTACGAAATCGTGGTTGGTGCATCTTCGGACAATACGCCTCTCACAGGAAGTCTCTCGGTTCATTGAAATACTCACAAATAAGAGAGTATTTCACTTTTGATCGAGCAATTCTCGATGCTTGCATCCCGCAACCCGAAGGGAAATTTTGATGGCTCGGACGTTTAACAAGGTGCTCCACTCCGTCGAGAGGTTTGCTTTTTGTAGCCTGATAGCGATCGCGGTTCCACTCAACGCACAACAGGCTGCGACGACGACTTGGACCGGTGTCGTTCGCACGGCCGCCGGACAAGCTGTCCCAGGTGCGAAAGTGACAGTATCCACAATAGGGAAAAAGCAGGCGGCGATCACAGGATCTGATGGGAAGTTTTCGATCGAGAGCGTCGCACAAGAGCCACACACCGTGACTGTGCAGCTGACCGGACACGGTCCAACCACACCGCTGGCGGTAAATATCAGCAGCGCTTCCGTTGCCCTGACGGTATCCGATCAAAACGTGCTGTCTATCGCAGTCAATCCGCAAGCTGCTTCTAAAGTCTCGAATGTGGCGAGCGGGACGAGCGATGAGAAACTCTCCAGCCAAAAGGTGAACGAGTTGCCGTTGAACGGGCGTGACTTCAGCGCGTTGTTGTTGTTAGCAGCGGGCACTATGACCGACGTGAACGGGCAGACGAATTTCACCCAGCAGTT
>DATNMU010000339.1:0-21271 GCA_035602195.1 Candidatus Acidiferrum sp. | reverse complement strand
GGATGCGATGCGGCTTTACTATCGCATTTATGATCTGATGCCGACTTCGCCGCTAGCCGCCGAAGCTCTCTATCGCGCGGCTGATATTCGCTGGCAGATCGAGCGATCCGATGTGATGACGCGCCCTTCTGCGCGCGAGCGCGAAACCTACATGCGCGGGCAGATGAACGAAGATTGGATGAAGCTGGTGAACAAAAAATATCCGAGCACGAAATGGGCAGAGCTGGCTACGTTTCGCTTGATTGACAACAAGCTCTGCGGCGATTGGCAAGGCATCGCGAAGTGTCCGGACAAAGAGGCGGAGATTTACGAGAAATACGCCAGCGAGCACGCACAGTCTTCAGCTGCGCCGGAGGCTCTGTACAACGCGGCGTGGCGGCGGGCGGCACTGATTGACATCTACAGGACGGAACCAAACCAGAAGAAATCGGCGGAGTCGAAAGATCGCGCGCTGGTTCTGGCGCAGAAAATCGTCAGCCAATATGGTCAGAGCGATTGGGGGTTTCGCGCGCAACGGCTTATTTTTTATGTTCAGCAAGGGATTCCGACTTATGGGAACTCCGGCGATTGAGCGCAGATCATTTACCACTAAGGACACAAAGGTACACTAAGGAAACCCAGGGCATCCGCATCTGCATAATCATTAGCCCGATAATCTCTTCGCAAGATTTTTCTGCGATACTGTTTCCCTTACTTGCGGAGGGTGATGAACGACTATCTGTTGTCCATTGTGTTGGGGATTGTGGAAGGCTTGACGGAGTTTCTTCCGGTAAGCTCGACCGCGCATCTGAGGCTTTCCGAGGCTCTTCTGCATATCAGCCTGTCGGACGGCTACTGGAAGATGTATTCCATCGTGATTCAACTAGGCGCCATTCTTTGTTTGCCGGTTTATTTCCGCAGCCGCATTGCGAAGTTTCTTTCGACTTTTCCGCGTGGCGAACGGGGAGACCGGACGATTTTGACGCATCCGTTGGGACTGGTCGCTATTGCGTTTGTCATCACGGCGATTCCGTCATTTCTGTTGACGAAAGTTATCGGCAAACATCTGGAGAACTTGTACATCATCGGGTGGTCGTTATTGATCGGCGGAATCGTGATGTGGATCGTCGACGCTATGAACGCAAAGTGGGAAGCGGCGGGACCGTCGGCTAGCGGAAGCCGCATCCATACCTGGAAGATGGAGGACATGAGTCTCGGCCAAGCGGTGTGGATTGGATTCTGTCAGATCTTCTCCGGAGTGTTTCCGGGAACGTCGCGGTCCATGTCGACCATTGCTGGAGGGCAACTGGCGGGAATGTCGCGCGCTTCGGCGCTCGAATTCTCTTTTTTCTTATCGATTCCGACCATGGTTGCGGCTACCGGATATACGCTGTTCAAGTCGCTGCTGGGCAAGGGCGAAAATCCGATTGGGGTTTCGCAGATCGACGCGCATGGATGGATCGTGCTGGCCATCGGATTCGTGGTTTCCTATCTTGTGGCGTATGCGTCCGTGGCGTGGTTCATGGGGTATGTACGCAAGCATGGGTTCGTGCCGTTTGCAGTTTATCGGCTCATAGTCGGAACGCTGGTACTGGTGTTTGCTGCACAATTGGGGGGATAAGCTTCGCCTGGACCGATGCAGCCATTCAATTGTCAAAGAACTATGTCACGGCTCGTTGCCCGAGCCGTGGATGGGGTTATAGTTTGGTAATTGTTTACCTTCTTAGTACGGGGGTACCCTCCCCCTCCCACCTCAATTTCTGGAATCATCATGCTACGGCGTTTTTTCCTGTAAAATCCGCAGGGCAGAGGACTTAGAGGTCACAATCTAGAAAGCAGAGGACTTGCGGCCCGGCTTACTGCCCGAACGCGTCGTTTTTGCTTTCGGCGAATTTACTGCCTTTGCTTGGGCAATTATGGAATGAGTTTTTGGTGGGCGCAAGGTTAGATGTCACAGGGATGGGCTGTGAGTATCTTGCGGCCGGTTGGCGAGGGATTCAGCGCAAGATAATATCGAGCGAAACGCGGACACAGCAAAATCTCTTCGCCCAAGCAGCATCGCTTCCCAGCCTTCGAAAACCGCGAAGGCTGGGGCACCCTCAGTTGCTATGGCTCCGACAAACCTGGGCCAGCCCCCCGAGAGTGAGTCTTATGTTGAAGAAGATTGCAGTCTTACGCGACCGAGTTGAGGATTGGCAGACATACCCGTTCACAATTTCAGCCATTGCAGGTTTGAAGGAACTGACTCTGAAGTCGCGAGCGTGCTTCTTCGCAGGGGAAAATGGCACCGGAAAGTCTACTTTGCTGGAGGCGATCGCGGCACATTACGGCTTCGGTCCGGAAGGCGGGAATCGCAACTTTCAGAACGATAGCACCGAAAGCAATCACTCTGTCGACCCGCTCGTTCGTGCGCTCAGGTTGTCTTTCGACAGGCGCACTGGAGAAGGCTACTTCCTAAGGGCAGAAAGCTTCTTTAACACCGTGTCCCACATGGATGCGCTCGATAAGGAGGCTTCATACTCGCCGCCGCTGAGCGCCTTCTACGGCGGACGAAGCCTACACTCGCGATCTCATGGCGAGACGTTCTTTACCCTCCTCGAACTCAAGTTCCAGAGAAATGGGCTGTTCCTCCTAGATGAACCCGAAGCGGCCCTTTCTCCACAGCGTCAACTAAGCTTCATCGTGCTGATACACGACGTTCTTCGAAAATTCAAGGACGCGCAGTTCATAATTTCGACTCACTCCCCTGTACTTCTCGGCTATCCTGACGCACAGATCTTGTCCTTCGACGACGGAAGCATCCATGAAATCAGGTATGAGGAGACAGCACCGATGCAGATCGTGAGGCGATTCGTGAATGACCGGGAAGGCTTTCTGGAGGAGTTGTTAAAAAAGACACCATCGCTGTTCAATGAAGACGACGCCGGGTAGGGAAGTTACGGCCACCTGCTAGACTACCTCGGGAATATTTCCCCGAACGTCTGCCCCAACCAGCACCGGGCTTAAATCAGTTCGACTCGAACTTGACGTCCAACGACGGCGGCAGCCTTTTGCAGCGTACTTAAGGTGATTGCATCATTGTCGGGATCGAGGAGTCGGTCGAGGGCGGAACGGCTGGTGCGCATCCGCCGCGCCATTTCGACTTTGGTCAAGCCTTTCTGCTGCATGGCAGCCTCAACCTGGCGAGCCACGACCCGTTTGATAGCAGTTGCGCTGACTTTCTCATAGAGGCCTTCCTGACGAAGCCAGCTGTCGAAGCTTGAGCCAATGTTTCTCTTCTTCATACTCCTGTTCCCTTTCTTCGTCTGATCGCCAGATCAATATCCTGTTTTGGTGTCTTCTGCGTCTTTTTCATAAACCCATGCAATAAAACCATGCAGCCAGGTTCAATGCAAAAGAGAACGCGAGCGATGCGGCCAAGCGGTAAGCCGCTTCGTACCTCCCATAATTCCTGGCCGAGCGAACGTACCAGCGGCATCCCAATCGGCCATGAGAATTCAACGTCCTTGATATCTTCGCCGATGATTCTGCGGTCTTCCGCACTCAGACTCTTGAGCCACTCCCGCACCGGTTCTCGTCCATTATTGGAGCGATAGAAACGTGCCGGGAGTCGCTTTGAGCCCACAGCCACATCTGAGTGTACCAATTGTGGTACGCACCGTCAAGAAAGCTTCGCGCAGCGAGAGATGTGCTAGCCCTCATGCACCTGGAAGCCAGCTATACACTCCCGCCAAATTCCGCCATTGCCGCGGGCTTCGCTTCTTGGCATAATGGTTCTGCTCTGGCCGATTTGCGCCACAGGACTGTTCTGCGTCCCGTGTAACGACGGCCCACACATGCGTCTTCTGGCAAGCATATTTGTCCCTACGGGCAACCGGCGGCTGAATGAGCTGATCGGATTCCTGTTGTGCGTCTCTGCGCTCCTCCTCTTCCTCGCGCTAGCTTCGTATTCGCCACTCGATCCTTCGTTCAATAGCGCTTCCGTCCTGACGGGGACGCACGTAGCCCGCAACTGGATTGGTGTGGTCGGGGCGGTCATCTCTGACTTGGCACTTCAGTTCTTTGGGATCGGGGCGTTTTTACTGCCGGTATTTTTTGGTGTGTTGGGAATCCGGTGGTTTGCATCGCGGAAAATTCAATCGCCGATCGCGAAAAGTCTGGGTGGAATCTGGCTGGTCGTTTTCACTCCTGCGCTGCTGGCATTGCTGCCGGGCAATCTGCGCTGGTTGAATGTGATTCCGATTGAAGGCATGGTGGGCAGAGTTGTGGGCGACGTGCTGATCCACTATTTGAATCTTGCCGGGGCTTACATCGTGTGTGCCAGCGTGCTGGCGGTTGCGCTTTATCTCTCGACGGCATTTTCGTTTTCGTCGATTCGGTTGTGGGCTCCGACGCGGTTTGCCTTTGTGACGGCGCTTTGGAACCGTTACCAGGATTGGCAGGAAGAGCGGATTAAGCGGCATCAGCAGAGAGAATTGGAAAAGCGGCGTACTGCTAAGCCGCCGATCAAGACTCAGCTGATTCCTTCGCGGCCGATCGCGAATGCGGAACCGACGGTGCAGGCGCGAGTAACGCCACCGCCCAGAAAAACCGGGATTGAGCGGACGTTTGAGCCTGAAGTGGAAGACAGTCCGGCGGCGACGGGTGGAATTCTGGCTGAATCTGTTGCGGATCTTGACGCGATTGATCCGGAGGTAATGCAACGCGCCGACGGCGATCACAAGGCCAAGACCACAATGCCGAAGATTGCCGGCGGATACAAATTGCCGTCGAGCAGCTTGTTGCAGCGTCCCGATGAACAACAGGTGGTCGATGCGGGCGAACTGAAAGTATTGGCACAGGTGCTGACGGAAAAATATGCCGAGTTCGATGTACACGGGCAGATCACTCAGATCAATCCCGGCCCCGTGGTCACGACGTTCGAGTTCAAGCCCGACGCGGGAATTAAATACAGCCGTATCACCAACCTGACCGACGATCTTTGTTTAGCTTTGAAGGCCGAGAGCATTCTGATCGAGCGCATGGCGGGGAAATCGACCGTGGGCATTCAGGTGCCGAATCGCGAGCGCGAGATTATCTGGCTGCGGGAGAACATTGAGTCGCAGGAGTTCATGGGGCAGAAGTCGAAGCTGACGATGGCCCTGGGCAAAGACATCAACGGACGCATTGTGGTGGCGGATCTGGCCGGAATGCCGCATCTGTTGATCGCGGGATCGACGGGAGCCGGAAAAAGCGTGGCGATCAATGCGTTCATCATGTCGATTCTTTATAAGGCGACGCCGGATCAGGTGCGGTTGATTCTGGTGGATCCGAAGCGTCTGGAACTGGGCAACTACGAAGGCGTTCCGCACTTGTACACGCCGATCATTACCGAACCAAAACTGGCGGCGAATGCACTGCGCAATGCAGTGCGCGAGATGGAGCGGAGGCTGAAGCTGTTGGCCGCCAAAGGCGTGCGAAATATCGACCAATACAACAAGCTGTTTGACAATGGCGGGACACCGAGCTTGTTTGAAGAGGATTCGGACGACAAACCGATTCCCTACATCGTGATCATCATCGACGAATTGGCCGATTTGATGATGCTGGATTCGAGCAACGTGGAGGAATCGATTACGCGGCTGGCGCAGATGGCGCGCGCCGTGGGCATTCATTTGGTGCTGGCGACGCAGCGGCCGTCGGTCGACGTGATAACGGGACTGATCAAGGCGAATTTTCCAGCGAGGATTTCGTTTCGGGTGGCGACCAAGGTGGATTCGCGAACTATTCTTGACGCCAACGGCGCTGAGGCTCTACTGGGCAAGGGCGACATGCTATACCTGCCGTCGGGATCGGCGCGGGTACATCGCCTGCATGCTCCGCTGGTCACGGAAAAAGAGATTGCCGCGGTGGTCGAATTCTGGAAGGCGCAGGGCTCGGCTGAATATCAGCAGCAGTTCCTGGAAGTGCCGAAGGATGAGCGCGAGCACGGAAGCGGGAGCGGCAGTGCAGAGGGGTCGGCGGACGGCGGGAGCGAAGACGATCCTTTGTATCAGGACGCGGTCAAGCTGGTGGTGGAATTTGGGAAAGCCTCGACTTCCCTGCTGCAACGGCGGCTGCGCATCGGTTATGGGCGCGCCGCGCATCTGATCGATTTGATGGAGCAAGATGGAATCGTCGGCGCTGCCGATGGTCCCAAACCCCGCGAAGTGTTGAAGCGACCGGACTGGATATCTGAAATCGAAGAGACCATGCGGTAACACTGCGCTATGCCGCAACGCAATCTCCGCGTGCTGAAGTGGTTGGGAACTACCCCGGCCATCGCAATCTGCAGCGTCTGCAATCGCGAATTCCGGGTTCCTCTCGAGGTGTTAAAACGGGTGGGCGGCGCTGCGGAGAATCTGAAACTTCAATTCGCGCGGCACCAATGCAATCAGGAATCAGGCAATCAGGATCAGGCCAATTCGTCCGCTGAATAATTCTTTCCGCCTAGTTCGTCTCAGGTTTACGCCAGGAACGGAGATTCACCGCGTACAGCGCGATGCAGAATACGTTGGCGGGAATGAAGCCGAACTGGGCGGTGCGAAAACCAATCACACACACGACCGCGCTATTGATGGCCGCCAGAATCCAGCCCTCCCAACAGCGTTTTCCCAACAAGATGGTTGAAACGACCGTAAGAATGCAGGATAAGTAATCAAGCCTGAACAGCACCGAAGCCTCCGCCACACTTCGAGTATGCAGCAAGACGGCGGCGTTTTCTGTGATCCGCGCGAGAAATGGGGTAACGGAGGTAATCGTCCAAAGGTACTGGGGTGCTCGGTTAGAATCTTCCGTACATTTCCCCGCTCAGGAGTTGTGAAATGAGAGTTCTTACCGAGTATTTAAAGTTTCATACCAAGACGCATCGCGCTTACGTCCACCTGACGCCGCAGGTGGAAGAAATCGTGCGCAAAAGCGGAGTGAAGGAAGGCATCGTCCTGGTTTCGGCCATGCACATTACAGCTGGGGTGTATGTGAACGACAACGAGAGCGGCCTGATCGAGGACATCGATCAGTGGCTGGAGCACCTGGCGCCGTTCCGCAAAAACTACAAGCACCACGACACTGGCGAGGACAATGGCGACTCGCATTTGAAGGCGCTTTTGATCCATCACGAGGTGATTGTGCCAATCACGGCCGGGAAACTCGACTTAGGGACGTGGCAGCGCATCTTCTATGCTGAATTCGATGGGCAACGCGACAAGAGGGTGATTGTGAAGGTGATGGGGGAGTGAGGGCAGTTTGGTTTCCCTGCTTGCTCGGGGACACGTGTATCCGTAGTATCGAGAACTGCGACTTGGTTATCCGGGTGCTGGGAGGGTTTGGGATTCAATGAGTGATGAACTTCAAGAACTGCAGGAGCATGCCGAGCACGGGCACCAGAACCCCAGCCTGGCGCCGGTTTCGCTGACGATGGCCGTGCTGGCGGTGTTGGTGGCCGTGGTGTCGCTGCTGGGCCATCGGGCGCATACGGAAGAGGTGGTGCTGCAGGCAAAGTCGTCCGACCAATGGGCTTACTACCAGGCAAAGAACATCCGCGAGCATGAGGACGATTTGTTCAGCGAATTCTCCGCGTTGACGAACGGCAATGACGCCGGCGGGATTGCGAAGTTTCACGAAAAGTACGCGCAGGAAGCCGAGCGCTATAGACATGAAAAGGATGAGATCCAGGAGGAGGCCCGCAAACTGGAGCGCGAGGTCGGTACGGAAAGAAGGCGCGCCAACCGGCATGATCTGGCTGAAGTGTTTCTTGAGATAGGGCTGGTAATCACATCAATCACACTGCTTTCCGGGCGAAGGCTATTCTGGCATCTGGGGATTGTTTTCAGCGTGCTTGGCATAGCCGTTGCGGTTAGCGGAGAACTGGTGCGCTGACAGGCCCGCCCCAGTTTTCGCGATGTCTACGGCAGAAACGCTTTCATGCAGAACAAGCTGCCGCCCGATTTTTCGAACTCTGACGTATCGATGATCACGGGAGCGAGGCGTTCCTGACGGAGTATGGCCTCGAGATGCGGGGTGATGTAGGGCGTTAGGTAGTGTCCGTTGGCGACGATGCCGTTGCCCATGAATTTGTGGGCTTCGTCAGTTGTAAGTTCGTGAGTGCGTTTCCAGAAGCGGCGAAGAACCGCCAGAGATTCCTCGGCGTAGGCCCCGGGGTAGATAAGAACGGCATCGGTGTTTAGCGGGTTGAAGCAAGTGTCCAGGTGATAGCAGCGTTCGTCGATCAGTTGCAGGGGAACTACATCGATTCCCAACTTGGACATCGCGTCGGCAAATTTGGCGACGCCGGCTCGGGTAGAACGAAAACCATAACCGGAGTAGATGCGCGACCAATCCGGATGCCAAAGCAGATCGCCGTGGCCTTCGAGGTGGTCGTCGCCGAGATTTAGGTCGATGATCTTGAACCCGCGTTGCCGAAACCAGTCCACATAGAATGGCACTTCGCGCTGGCGTGAGGGGTGCACCATGCGACTGGGCACAATGAACTTCCCGATTTTTTCCTGGAAACCCACGAAAACCTGATTAGCGGCGAATACCATATCTTCGAGCCCGGAGATGGGATCGATGGTTTCAACTTCGCATCCGGCTTGTTCGAGGGCGGAACGCAGAGCGTGCCATTGCCGAAGGGCCTTATCGCGATCGACCGGCGGCTTCCCCGCCATATAGGGATTTTTCTGATCGACGACATCAAAATAGGTGGGCGGACATAACAGAACTCTCTTGGCCATTCCTTGAGATGGTAATGAGGTACGAGATGCAGAGCAAGAATGGAGCCGATCCGCCGTCATGGTGCCGACGAATCGGCAGGAAGCGGCAGATAAAAACTAGGCGATTTGCCTCGTACACGACAGATTGCATCTGGCATATCACCTGCAGACGGCGTTGAATCTGGCCACCCCTGCGAATTTCAAAACAGAACTCTGAGCTATTGCGGGTCTGGAGTCAGAGGGAAAATTCTCTGGAGAGATCGATGCTTAGCCACTGCGCAAATTCGCAATGCTCGCGACCATTTCTTCGGCTGGGCCAGGGCAAGCTTTTTCTGGTGGAGACCGGTCTTGTAAACGACCTTTCGGAGCAATCGGCCGGCGAATGTCGCCACATGCGAAATAAACCTGTTCAAGTGGAGCGATATTGGCTGTGTGACGAGTGCGGTGAGATTTGGACGCTAGTCCAAGACGGAAAACGGGGAATAATGCTCGTCCCATCCCCGGGGCATCCCTCCTGACGGGTCGCCCCGCGAGTCGAAGGCGGCAAAAAGAAAAGTGCGGTTATAATTGGCCGGTTCCCGGAGTAGAACCGGGAATAAGTAGGGCCGCTCTTCTTTTTTCTTCATGCCGCAAATCACCGCCTTGCTGCACACTGCGAATGACGCCCTACGGCTGGGGCGGGCGCTTGAAACTCTTCTTCCCTGCTCAGAAATTCTGATTGTGGACCATCACTCCGATGACGGGACAATCCATGTCGCTCGCGAATACGGAGCGCGCATCGTGAACGCAGATGGGGATGCTATGACGAGCCAGTATGTTGAACTCGCCCGTCACGACTGGATTTTCTGCATGGAACCCGGCGAATCGATCACAGAGGCTCTACAGGCGAGCTTGTTTGAATGGGCGGCGCTGCCCAGCTATGAGTCGGCGGGCAGCGTCGCCAGCAATCGGGCTTTTTCAGTCTGCATTCGCGAACAGGTGCGGAAAAGCTGGTTGCGGTTGCCCATCCCAGAAACGCGTCTTATTCCTCGGAGTTGGATGCGCTGGCGCGGACGGTTGCCGGCATCCGAGCCTTCCGCCATTGCGCTGGAGGGAGAATTGTTGCGTCTCGCACTTCCTTAGATGGAACCGATGGGTTGTCGGCATAAACCTCAGTCAATAGAGGGTCGTCCCGCCCGCCATTCATCAGAAATTCACCGATTTGTAACCGTCTTGTAACACTCCCCCGATAGAAGGAGTACATCCGCCTAGAAGGGGAATTTTTTCGATCAAGGAATCTAAGTGCATTCGTTTTAAAGTTCTCTATCCGGGCTGACCTAAATGCCCATAGCCTTTTACAAGCTCAGTCAAAACAACAGGAGAGTGTGATGAAATCTGCTTGGAAGATGTGCGCGATATTGTTTCTGGCAACATCGCTGGTGGCGCAAAGCAATACGGAGCCGAAGCGCAAAAGGCCCAAGGCGCCACCGATTACAGCCGCGGATGTGCAGGCGTTGAGAGACGCCATCGCATCGCAGCAAGCGGCGTTGGCGCAACAGCAGAGAGAGATCCAGGAACTGCGCGACACATTACGCGGCAAGGATCAGGCGGTGCAGGCGGCGCAAGCGACTGCGGTTGACGCAGCCGGTAAAGCCGATGCAGCCCAGGCACAGGCTTCGCAGCAGCAACAGAGCGTCGTAGCGCTTACAAGCGACGTTTCCGACCTGAAGACGAACCTGCTCAATACGACGGTGACCGTGCAGGAAACCCAAAAGCGAGTTTCAGAGCCTCCGACCACCATCCACTACAAGGGAATCACGCTAAGCCCAGGTGGCTTCCTGGCGGCTGAAACTGTGACGCGGACTCGCGCTCTTGCCTCTGACGTCAACACGCCCTTTAACTCTTTGACCCTGCCGGGCGCTTCTCAGAGCAGCATGACGGAATTCTTCGGGTCAGGCCGCCAGTCGCGTATTTCGTTGTTGGGGCAAGGTGATTTAGGCAGCATGAAGATTGGCGGATACGTGGAAGCTGATTTCCTATCCGCCGGAGTCACCTCGAACAACAACCAGAGCAACAGCTATACGTTCCGGCAACGGCAAGCTTTCGCCCAAGCGGCACTTAACAGTGGCTGGACCTTTACCGGCGGTCAAATGTGGAGCCTGGTGACCGAAACTAAAAAAGGAACCGACAATCGTTCTGAAGCTCTGCCCATGACGATTGACGCGCAGTATACCGTGGGATTCAGTTGGGCACGACAGTATGGATTTCGTGTCTCGAAGAACATCAGCAATAAGATTTGGTTGGCAGCTTCAGTGGAAGAATCGCAAGCCACCATTACCAGCCACGGCAACGTTAACAACTTCCTGGTGGGCTCGGCCGGTAACGCGGGCGGTCTTTACAATTCAGCGGGAACCAGCGCGCTGGCCAACGTGGCAAACTATGCGTTCAATCCATCGCCCGATGTGGTTGCCAAGGTGGTGTTTGAACCGGGCTTCGGACACTATGAAGTATTCGGAATATATAGCCGGTTCCGCGATCGGGTGTTCCCCTGCGTCGATGTGTCTGCGACCGCATTCTGCGGAGGCAGCGCGACCGCCGGGCCAAATGTTATTTTCGCCAATAACATCTCCAAGAACGGCGGCGGGGTTGGCGCCAATGCCCGATGGTCGTTCGACCACAAGCACATTGACTTCGGTCTGCATGCTCTCGCAGGCGACGGAGTCGGCCGCTACGGTACCGGCGGTCTTTCCGACGCGTCGATTCGTGCCGATGGAAGCCTCAACCTAATGCGCGAGTACCAAGGTTTGACGACGCTCGAATGGCATGGCCCGAAGTTAGACGTTTATTTCAACGTTGGCTCGGAATACGCGAAGAGAACTTTCGATTTTGATCCAGTCACCGGAAAGCAAGTCGGCTACGGCGCACCTACCTTTGCCAACAACGGATGCTACCTTGAGACCGAGCCAGGAGCGACCGTTGCCGGATTCACTCCAGGCGGTTTGGCCAATTGCACGGGCGATACCCGAGCCTTGATTGAAGGCACGGCCGGCTTTTGGCACAAGATTTACGACGGATCGAGAGAGCAAGTAAACCGCGGCCGCCTGCAGTGGGGCTTGCAATATTCTTACGTCGACCGCATCACCTGGAGCGGCAAGAATGGATTAGAGCCCGAAGGGTTGGACAACATGTTCTTCACTTCGTTCCGTTACTATCTGCCGCAGTAACGCGACAGTTAAAAGTAAACAACGGCGCCCGGACGGCGAGACAGATGATGGTCCGGGCGCCGGTTTTCGTTTGATGAGTGATGATCGACGGCGACCGCGCAGGTTTGCCCCCAGCGCGGCAAATGATTTACTCTCAGCCGCAGTCAAGATATGACCACACCTAAAGACAGAGCCCATCCTTCAGCGGGCGGATTTTCCCATGCGATGCGGCGGGAGATTTACGAGCAGCCGCACGCCATCGCGAAAACCATCGACCTGCATTTGAAAGACGATATTCTTTTTCCCGGCGAACTGGACAGCATCGAAAGCGCGCTGCTGACATTTGAGAAGCTGATCATCGCCGCCAGCGGATCGAGCCGGCACGCGGGCCTGGCGGGTGAAATCATGATCGAAGATCTTTCCGGTGTCGCCGTCGATGTGGAATACGCCAGCGAGTACTGCTATCGCTCGACGCACGCGGCGGTGGATCCGATTGTGATGGTGGTCACACAATCGGGCGAAACGGCGGACACGATTGCCGCGCAACGCGAAGCCCTTACGCGGGGGGTGAAGACAATTGCGGTTTCGAATGTCGCGGGCACGACCATTCCACGAGAGGCCAGCGCGGCGCTGATTACTGGAGCTGGGCCAGAGCTGGCTGTGCCAGCCACTAAGAGTTTCACCACGCAGGTTACCGTTCTGTACTTGATGGCGTTGTTTCTGGCGCGCAGACGCGGGCGGATGACCTCGGAGGTTACGCGCTCTTACTTGCAGCGGCTTCAGCGGCTTCCAGAAGCGATTGAAAATAATCTTCGCACGTGGGACGAACTCGCCGAGCGAGTCGCGCACAAGCACTTTCTGGCCGAGAAGTTTTTATACCTGGGCCGGGGCGTGCATTATGCCATTGCGCGCGAGGGAGCGCTGAAGCTGAAGGAAATTTCGTACGCGCATGCGGAAGGCTATCCTGCGGGAGAATTGAAACACGGGCCGAATGCGTTGGTGGATGAAAAGCTCCCAGTAGTGGTGCTGGCGACCTGCGACCAACGCGACCCGGATTCCGTGTTGCGCTACCGGCGGACGCTTGAGGTGATGAAAGAGGTGAAGTCGCGGCGCGGGCAACTGGTGGCGGTCGCGAGCGAAGGCGACACGGACGTTGGTGAAGTGGCTGATGACGTTTTCTTTGCTCCCGCCGCGCCGGAACTATTGCTGCCCATTGTTGAAGTAATTCCTCTTCAGTTGTTTGCCTACCATGTGGCCACGGAAAAAGGATACGACGTCGACCGCCCGCGAAATTTGGTGAAGTCGGTGGTCACCGAGTGACGGCTGGCGGGGCTCAGATCGACTTGCAGGCCGTGGCGAAAGACATCGTGCGACAGCACGGTTTTGAACCGGACTTTCCGCCGGCGGTTGGGCAACAACTGGCGCAGTTAAGGGCGAACCCTCCGGCGATTGCAGCGGGAGGGGATGTGCGCGACTTGAGGCAATTATTATGGTCATCGATCGACAATGACATGTCGCGTGATCTGGATCAGATCGAAGTTGCGGAACGATTATCGAACGGCGATATTAAGGTTCTCGTCGGCATCGCGGATCTAGACAGCTTTATCGCCAAAGGTACTGCGATCGATCAGCATGCGGCGCGGGAAACGACAACTGTTTATGCGGGAGTTCGCAACTTCCCCATGCTGCCGGAAGAGCTTTCCACGGGCAAGACTTCCCTGCTGGAAAATCAGGACCGGCTGAGCGTGGTTACCGAATTTGTTGTAGATGGTGACGGGCGCGTGAAGGCTAGCGACGTCTATCGTGCCGTGGTTCGCAACCGGGCGCAACTGCAGTACAACTCGGTGGGAGCGTGGCTGGAGGGCACGGGGCCGGCGCCGGCGAAAGTGGCGGCCTCCGCCGATTTGCAGAAGCAGTTGCGTTTGCAGGATGAGGCCGCGCAGAAATTGAGGAAGCGGCGCTATGAGAATGGCGCGCTGAATATTGAGAGCGCGGAACTCCTGCCCCAGATCCTGAACGAGCAGGTGGTGGGCGTCGAGAATCAGGAGAAAAACCACGCCACTGAGCTGATTGAAGACTTCATGATCGCGGTCAACGGAGTGGTGGCGCGGATGCTCGAGAAAGTTTCGTCCCTGCGGCGTATCGTGAAGCAGCCGGAGCGCTGGGATCGAATTGTACAATTGGCGGCAACCTATGGCGAGAAACTTCCCGCTGAGCCGGATTCGAAAGCGCTCAATAATTTCCTGATCAAGCGCAAGGCGGCTGATCCAGATCATTTCGCCGATCTCTCGTTGGCCGTGATTAAACTGATTGGGCCGGGAGAGTACGTGCTGGAGAGGCCGGGCGACCCTGCCCCTGGACATTTCGGCCTGGCAGTGCAGGACTACACGCATTCGACTGCGCCCAATCGGCGATTCCCTGACATTGTGACCCAGAGGCTGGTGAAAGCCTTGTTGGCGGGGCGGCCGAATCCGTACTCGGACAGCGAGCTATCGGCGATTGCCACTAATTGCACTGAGAAACAAGATGCAGCGCGCAAGGTGGAACGGGAAATGTCGAAGCGCATTGCTGCCGTCGCCTTGCAGAAGCGGATTGGCTCCCTGTTTGACGCTATTATCACCGGCGTAACCCCTCGCGGAACCTTCGTCCGCGTGCTGCAGCCTCGTGTCGACGGGCTGCTGGCTCAGGGGCAACAGGGCTTGGATGTGGGAGACAAAGTGCGGGTCAAGCTGATTCGGACCGACGTGCAGCACGGCTACATCGACTTTGCCCGGGTCTAGTGTCGGCAGGTGGAACCATTTTTTCTGAGCTGGACGTTTTCCTACCTTCCGGACCGTTTCTTAACTTCCGCCACGCAGCCGGTTGATATCAGCATTGGTGTAAACACGAGCTAAACGAGGCACGCGCGCCCGGGGGTAAGACCCACTTTCTCTGTAGACCACTATGTTTCCGCGCGCCCGGAGAGTCTGAGCGATGCTGGCCTCTTCGACTTCGGTGTTCAGAAAATTTCCGGCAAACTCGGTGGGAGGAAGCTCGGACGGGGGCTCGGCCGAACTACCCTCGACCTCGCGCACCCAATGCTCGCCGTAGTAGATGGGATAGAGATTGGGCGGCGGGGGAGACTGCGGTACCTCCGTACGATTCCCCGCTCCAGCAATCAGGTCTGCGGTCGCAGTGTCGGCACCGGTCTGAAGCGGAGGACCAGTAATGGCCAGTGTCGGGGTGGCGATGGGAAGGGCAAAAAGCGGCGAACCGGTGCGCAGGTATTGGGGACCGGCGGGAAAGTTTGTATCCTGGCCGAAAGCCAACGTAATGGTTGAAAGAAACAGCACAGCGGACAGAAAGGAAAGACGCATAGAGCCTCCGCGGCAGAAAGCGCGTGCCGGCTATTATGATGCAGAAAGGGGGATCTTGGCTACCGCGTTTTACGAGCTAATTTGCGGAAGGGCCGCTATTTTCCACCTGGGCTAACCGTTGCTGTCGGCGCTCGCGGCGTCCGGCGCGAAGCAGAAAAAACATATAGAAGACGATCCCTAGATTGCCCGCAAAAACTACGGCGCGAAGCAGGGTGATGCCGCGTATAAGCTCGCGCACCTCAAGTGGCAGAAGCAGGGTGCCGGAAAGAAATGCAATCCATTCCGCCCAAGTTCGCTGGTTCCAGAGGCCATAGCCTTCTGCAAAACGCAGAGCGGAGTATACAAAGGCCAGCCTAGCCGCGGCCCACAAACGGGTATCGGTAAGATTATCGGCAAAATTAAGAAAAACCTGGGCCACGTGGCGGTCGGTATTGATGTGAAGCACCGCCAGCAGGCTCTCGGCCATGAGCCAGGCATCTTTGCGCACGAGCAGAATGGCGCAGATTCCGATCAACAAGACGAAAATGCCCTTGATGAATTCAACGGTGGCCACGGCTCGCAACAGGCTTTTCTGTGCGTTGTGAATGCCGATTCTTGTTGCGGGGGAGAGCATGCCGGATGCGACGAATTCAGAGTACCACGGGCTGGTTATATCGGGCCGTTCTTCATCCTTCCTTACCGGCCTTCCTTACCTCCGTAACTAGAGGAGATTCCCTCTAAATGACAAGATCATGGAACGGCAAGGAGGGTCACTTGAAAAAGCTTGCAAGCATACTGGTTTTAGTGTGGCTGACCGCAGCGGGCGCATGGGCACAGCCCGCAGGAGACAGCCCTGCAACGCAGACCGCCAGGCAGGCACTGATAGAGATGTTCTTCAGCAAGACTTCAGGGACTTTGATCAAGCATCTGCCTGCAGCTACTTTGAGTGCGCTGCTGAACTCAGGAGCGCTCGCCAACCTGCAGCAGTATTCCATGCTTGTTTCCCAAGCCCAAACAAAGGGCAAGAGCTTTGAAACTTTTGACACCGGTTCTCTTCTGTTGGTCGCGGAGGATCCTCAATCGGCACAGAAATTCGAAATCAAAGTTGACAAGGATTCTCAGCGGGGAGGCGAAGACGACATTGATGTGTCGTTCCTGACGTACAAAGATAATAAACCGCAGCAGACCCCGTTTCTGCCGCACATGACTTTTGGGATGAAAACAGAGTCGGGCGTCTGGAAGCTGAATGAGATTCAGGTTACCGTGCGAGTGCCGCTGGCCGATCCGGATTTCCTTAAGGGTGTGGCGGAAGCGATCAAGGCACGCAGCGGAGCTGCGGCGGCGGTGCCATCGCTGAATCAGGCATCGATGAACGGTTTCGGCAGCGACGCATCGGTGCTGGCGGCGATGCAATCGATTCTCAAGGCCGAGAACACTTACAGCAGCACCTACCGGGCCACCGGTTATACGTGCACACTCTCAGATCTTGATGGCTTCGGTGGCGGCGCGCCGAACGAACATCAAGCCATGTTGATCCCGAGTGGTTTGGCCGGCGGCAGGAAATATGGCTACGTATTTACGCTTTCTGGATGCAGTGGCGCGCCGGCGACTAACTTCCGCCTGGTGGCCGTTCCTACACTGAATAGCCCGGGCCGGCGGACGTTGTGCTCGGATCAGTCGGGAGTGATCCGTTATTCGACTGACGGCAATCCAGCCACTTGCATGGCCAGCGGTGTTCCCGTGGAGTAGGGCTCAGTTTCTGGTCAGCGTTTTCCGGAGCGCACTGCGGCGCGAAGTTCGTTCACGATTTCACGCGAAGCCTGGATGGCGGCAGCGTGCTGGTTCACATTGAAAGAGATGGCGCCGACGCGAGCGTGTCCTCCGCCTCCGTAGCGCTCGCAAATCTTTGCCAGGTTGACAACCGGTTCCTCGGGAGCCCAGGGGTTTGATCCGACCGAGACTTTCACCCGAAAACTACTCTTGCTGAGTCCCACGCTGTAGATGGATTCGGGATGCAGGTAATACGGGACGAACTTGTTATATCCCTCGAGGTCGTGATCGGTGACGTCGAAGAAAATTGTGCCGTCAATGCACTCAGTGCGCTGCTTGAGAATCTCCATGGAAAGCTCGTGGCGGCGAAGAAGCGGAGGCAGGAGTGGGGCGACGAAAGGCTCTTCCAAAATTGCGCCGAGTGGCTTGGTTGCCAGAAGCGGAATCAAGTTGGGAACAAATCGCTGGTCGGGCGCGGATTCGATGACCATGGTTAGCTTCATGGCGGGTTCGCGCATCTCCACTGCGGTTTTTGCGTCAGGGTAGAGGGCGCCATCTACGATGTCGGTCCAGCGCACGAGATCGGCCACCGAAGCGGGATTGAAACCGAATCGCTGTTGGGCGATCATAGCGATAAAGCTGGTGCAGGACTTGAAATCAGGGTCGTAAAACTTGCGGTTGCTCTCATCGCGCTCGAAATGGGCGGCATCGGCGGGAGAGAGAAATGCGCTCTGGTGGTGATCGAACCACCAGGTGATCTTGGGCGAGCTGGAGTATTTGAAATCGACGATGGCATTCTCGTCGCCGTCGAAATCGGATTCGTTGAACAATGCGCCGGCGCGATGCAATAGTCCGGAGAAGGTGAAATCGGCGTCTTCGCGAATGCGCTCGCGATAGAAGCGGGAGAACAGCGCCGCCGAAGAAGCGCCATCGAAACATTTGTCGTGGTAGAACACTCTGACTTTCAAGGAACGCCCCAGTGGAACAGAATTCCTGGCGGCCGAAAGGCGGCGGTGCCATGCGTTTCGGAGGGCCAAGGTAAAAGCTAATAGGAATGACAGCTTAGAGGGAGAAAGTCAAGCGGTCGGGTTTCACAGTCGCGGGTGGGTTTGGTGGTGATGGATGCAAAGCCGTCGAGCTTTGCTCGACTGGACAGCCGGGGGCGGCTGTCCCCACATGAGCATCGCGCCAAATTGGCCGTTCTCGCAGATTACGCTTCATTCGCTTGTTTCTCGGCAAATTCGCCGATCGCGGGGAGTTTGAACATCTCACCCTGCAGAGCCTTTACTACCAGCACGATCCACATCATCAGAAAGGCCAGGATTACGAGCATCGATACCAGCCAAACGAGCATGTGTCCGAGGAGAGGAATAAAGTACAACAGCACGCCGGCAATGCGCAAAAGCGCGCCGACCAACACGGCGGCGAGGCAGACTCCGAACGTTTGAAAAGAATGAAAGCGCACGAAGCGGTTGTTCTTGTAGGGCTCGACCAGAAGAAACAAGATCGCGGGCAATACGAAGTAGGCCAATGCGCCGGCGAGAGGTTCGGGGAGCACACTGACCATGCCTTTCGCGCGGACTTCGGGACGCATTACCCGACCGCAGTTGGGGCAAAAGGCAGCGGTATCAGGCATGGAGGCGGCGCAGTTAGGACAGGTGATCGGCATCAATTCCATCAGATGGGCCGCGTCCCGCCATTTTTCTTGCGGCAATCTTCGCAAACTCCATAGATCTGGAAGGTGTGGCGGGTGGTAGTGTAGTGGTGTCGTCGGCCTATTTCCTGCTCCAACTGATCGACCTCGTGGGAGAAGAATTCCACGGAGCTGCCGCATTCGGTGCAGACCATATGATGATGGCTGCGCCGGTTGTACTGATGCTCGTAGCGGGCGATGCCGTCGTGGAACGCGACCTCGCTGGCGAGTCCGCATTCGGCGAGCAGTTTGAGAGTGCGATAGACGGTGGTGTAGCCGATGCCGGCATCTTTCTTCTGCACCAGCCGGTGCAGTTCGTCGGTGGAAAGGTGGTCGCGGGTTTCGAGGAACGAACGGAGGATCGTGTCGCGCTGCGCCGTCTGCTTCAAGCCAACTTGCTTGAGGTGACGGTGCAGAATTTCCTGAGCCTCGCGCACCATTTCGCGGGAGATGGAAGGCTGATCATCGATGCGCTTCTGCAGCATGAAAGGTAAGGATAGCATCGGGGCATCTTGAAAATGAAATTCATTTTCAGCGGACTCTTGCCGTCGTGGTGGTTCCCAAATTCAATTCACCACAAAGCACACGAAGTGACACGAAGGGTTCCTTCTGGTGACGCTTCGCTTTATATTTGCCCACTGCACCTGTCTCACCTAGAATCGAATTGCTCATGAACACGATGACTGTAATCGGCCCTCCCGTGTCGCGGCGTTCCACCGGCGCGCGCGTTATTCTCTGGCTGTTATTGGTTCTATTATTGTTGGCGCTGATGGCGATTGGCTACGCCTACTTTGTTGCCCGAGCTGCACTGCCTCAGTTGGATGGAAATCTGCCGGTGAAAGGCCTTTCGGCAGCGGTGAAAGTGACGCGGGATGGCCATGGAGTTCCCGCGATCGAGGCGGCTTCCCTCCCATATCTATTTTTTGCGCAGGGCTATGTGACGGCGCAGGACCGGCTTTGGCAAATGGATATCATGCGGCGTTTTGCGGCCGGAGAATTGTCCGAGATTCTTGGCGAAGATACGCTCAAGATCGACCGTGAGCACCGCATCCTGGGATTGCGGGCGGCGGCGCGAAAATCTTTGCAGCTGGCGAGTCCTCGCGATCGTTCTTACTTCGACGAGTACGCGCGCGGTGTGAATGCCTTCATCGAAAGCCACGGCAGCCATCTTCCGATTGAGTTTCGGATCTTGAAATATCGGCCGGAACCGTGGCAAGCCGAGGACTCTATCGTCATTGCCAATCAGATGGTGAAGGACCTGAACTACTACACCTTCAGAGACGCTCTGGAGAGAGAAAAGATTCTGGCCAAACTGGGCCCAGAGTTCACTGCTGATTTGTACGTGAACCGCTCCTGGCACGATCGCCCGCCCACCGTCATGCGGGCCGACATCACGCAAGAAGATCAGGGCGATTCTGACGATGAAGATGACGAGGATGACGGCCCCGATAACTCTGTAACTCGTAACTGCGGCGCGGGGACAGCGATCTGGGCGCAGGGCGTGCCGGAAGCGGCCAACGGATCGAACGACTGGGTGATATCAGGAGCGCACACGGTCAGCGGGAAACCGCTGCTTTCGAATGATATGCATCTCGGCCACCAGATGCCAAACTTGTGGTATGAAGCGCATCTCAAGTCTGAGAATTTGGATGTCGCCGGAGTAACGCTGCCAGGAATGCCTTACGTGATTGTCGGGCACAATCAGCGAATCGCATGGGGATTTACCAACGTTGGGCCGACTGTGGCGGACGCGTTCATTGAGAATTTTAATCAGCAGGGTGCATACCAGACGCCGCAGGGTTGGCAGCAGCCGGAGCATCGCATCGAAGTGATTCACGTCAAGAATAAGGCAGACGTAAATCTTGATGTGAAGATCACGCGGCATGGTCCCATCATCACGGAGATCCTGCCGGGAGAGACGCGGCAGGTGGCGCTGCGTTGGACGCTCTATGACGGCCTGCACATGCCATTCTTCGATATCGACACGGCACAGAACTGGGACGACTTCCGTAAAGCATTTTCTCAGCTCGATGCGCCGGGACAAAATGTCGTTTACGCCGACGTTGACGGCAATATTGGATACCAGACGACGGGCCACGTGCCGATTCGCGCTGCCGGAGATGGCAGCCTTCCGGTGAGTGGGACCGATGACAGCCACGAATGGACCGGCTACATTCCGTTCGACAAGCTGCCGAGAATATACAATCCACCCTCGGGAGTGATCGCGACGGCGAACGGGCGCATCACGCCGAATGGATTTCCCTATTCCGTCAGCACGGCATGGGAAGCGCCTTGGCGCACCGAACGGATCTATCACGTGCTGGAGTCCGGCCGCAAGTTCTCGGCTGCGGACATGCTTGCGCTGCAGAACGATATTCATTCTGAAAACGATCAGTTCGCCGCTGAGCGGTTTGTATATTCCGTCGACCATGCCACGAAGCCTTCAGCGCGGGCGAAGCAAGCGGCTGACCTGATGCGAAATTGGGATGGGCGCATGCTGGCATCTTCCGCAGCGCCAACTCTTGCAGTGCGCACAGGCGAAGAACTGACGCGACTGCTGCTTGAGCCGCGCCTCGGACCGGC
>DATNMU010000338.1:0-35023 GCA_035602195.1 Candidatus Acidiferrum sp. | reverse complement strand
CCAACATGAACGACGATGGTCACAACACAAATGTGGGAGTGGCCGGCGCCTGGCTGAGCACGTTCCTGGAAAAGACCTTTCCCGAGAAGCTCCGCAAAGGCACTCTCGTGATTGTGACCTTCGATGAGTCCGACCGCAATGCTGACAACCGCATCTACACGCTGTTTCTGGGAGACATGGTGAAGGATCCAAGCCAACTGGACCCAAAAGTGCTCGATCGCCATTACACGCATTACAACGTGCTACGCACGATCGAGGACAATTTTGGCCTGCAGCCTTTGGCGGAGGGCGATCGAGACGCTGCGCCCATTATCGATATATGGAAGTAGAGGTTCGCGACAATGAAATCGAAAAACGTCAAAATCACCGTCAGGCTCACTGAAGAAGTGATCTCATGGTTAAGGGATTTCGAAACTGACCGGATTACCGATGGCGGAGTTAGTGCGCGACCAACTCGAGAGCGCAAGACTCCGGGGAGGGA
The DNA here is from genome assembly GCA_035602195.1 of Candidatus Acidiferrum sp. Taxonomy (GTDB): domain Bacteria; phylum Acidobacteriota; class Terriglobia; order Terriglobales; family Acidobacteriaceae; genus Sulfotelmatobacter. Next base: position 34,542 of record DATNMU010000338.1, on the reverse strand, counting down.
AGCAACGCTTTCTCCGCCACTTAGGGTCCATTAAAGGGTTGCCGCGTGATCTGTCCCCGCGAAAAGGCTTCTCGAAGGAGTAAGCCCTCGGGGTTCACAATGCGGCGCTAGCGGACCTTCGTTCTGCTTTGGACATCGCCCTCTTCCTAAAACCCGGGTGTTGCCTAACTGTATAAAATTTCCATCAGTCATGTTGGGTTTGCGTTCCTGGCGCTGTGCAACTTCTTGCCTTTTTATGCTTCTTTAATTGCAACTTACTGAAAACGTATATACTTATAAGGGGAATTTGCTGTATGGCCAACTGGCACTTCCCGTGCAAAAGTGGAAGCGGGATTTGTAGGATTTTATGATTCCCAGGCAGGTAATCGACCACAGAATTTTGCGCGCGGCCAAACCCCGAAAGCGCTGAGACAAGAAATCAAGGAGCCTTTTCCAATGATCCGCACTTCGTTAGCAGTTTTCCTGGCTGTGAGCATGGCGGCAACCGTCGGCTGCAGCAGCAAGAACTATGTGAAGCAACAAACCACGCCGCTCATCAACAAGACCAACGAATTGGATGATCTGACGGCGAAAAACACCCGAGACATCAAAGATGTCGATGCTCGCGCCCAGGCCGGCATCCAGGCCGTAAATGCCAAGACGGCGGACGTGGAGCAGAAAGCGCAAGCTGCCGGACAATCCGCAGCCTCGGCGCAGCAACTGGCAGATACAACCAACAACCGCGTTGGTGTGCTGACGAATACGGTGGCGAATCTGGATAACTATCGCCCCGTGGCCGAGACTTCGGTGAAGTTCGGTTTTAACCGCGACAATCTCACCCCCAAGGCCAAAGAGGCGCTCGACCAGCTGGCCGGAACCATTTCGAGCACCAAGGGCTACCTTATCGCCCTAGAGGGCAGCACGGATTCCGTCGGCTCGGCTGAATACAACTACGATCTCAGCCAGCGCCGCGCCAATGCTGTCATTCAGTACCTCGCGACCAAGTGCAACGTGCCGGCGCACAAGATCTATGTGATCGGCCTGGGCAAGGATAAGCCGGTCGAGTCGAACAAGACCCGTGAAGGCCGCGCCGATAACCGCCGCGTGGATGTGCGTCTGATGACCAACACCGTGGGTGACACCACTCCCGCGACGCCGGCAGCGACCGGACAGAGCAACCCTTCTTCCATGTGATCGAATAAGTTTTCCTCCCTCCCCCGGAGGATTTCGACAACAGGCCGCTCAATGCCTCCCCCCGAGCGGCCTGTATTTTTTGCCTGGGCTGCAATATCCGGGTTTCATGCTGCCCAGTCCGACGGTAAAATGGTGTCTATGCGACGTTGTCTGTTCTCTTGCTTGTTGCTGGCATTCAGTGCTGTGCTGTGGGCACAACAGGATTCCTCCAAGCCTTCCCCGCCGCCATCTTCTGCTGCAGCGCCCCATGAGCCATCTGCTGCGGAGCGCAATCCTTTTCCAGAGGCCGACGCCAAACCACCTGCGCCAAAATCATCTTCCTCTACTACGGCCCCCCACGAGCCTTCCGGCGCCGCACGCAACCCCTTTCCTGAGGATGATCCCGCCGACACTGCTGCGCCATCGTCCGCTTCCCACACCTCGACGATGGAGCCGCCGCGCTCGGATCGTGTCCGAGTAGAAGATCTGGGAGCGGGACAGGGCGACAGCTCGAGCAAAGACACCCAAATTGATTTGAGTCCGCCTGGTGACGATGCCAAGGCGCATCCCCAGAGTTCCACCGCCGTGGCGGATGCACAGGCCTCGGCCCTCAGCGGAAACGGTGTGAGCGAGTTCCACACCTGGGATCCGCACAAGGCGGCTAAGGACGTTGAGGTGGGCGATTTTTATTTCAGGCGCAGGAACTACCGCGCCGCTGAGGAACGCTATCGCGAAGCTCTGCGCTATAAGGACAATGACGCCGTGGCGACCATCCGTCTGGCGGTGTGTCTGGAAAAGCTGGGAATCATGGATGATGCCCGTGCCGAGTACGAGAGCTATCTGAAGATTCTTCCCCATGGACCGCAGGCGGGCGAGGCGCAGAAAGCTATTGCACGCTTGAAGGTCGAAACAGCAGGGCCGAAATAGCCGCGGTGCTCTAGGTTGGTGAAACGGGCGTCGCGGAAATCAGTGGAAGGGACTCATTATCTTCGTTTCGTCGATTTCGGTTTTTTGGGAGGACCGGGCTTTCTGATCGTTACTTTGCTTTGAGCTGCTTCCCCAAGTATGAGTCCCGAAGGCCATCTTGGCCCGGAATAAGCCTTCCCTTTCGATCGTGCGTTTTCGCCCACGATCGCTTCCAGCGCGTCCAGGCACGCATGAATCATTTGCGTGCGCAAAGGGCCGGAAACGCCTCCCCGAATCATAAGCATCGCCGTACCGTGCATCAAAGACCATAGCGAGAGCATCAGCCGGGTATGTTTGCGCGGACCGCCTCCCAGACGCTGCGCCAAGCGCATCCGCATGAGATTGAAAGAAGGCCAGGGCTCGTAAAGCGACGGCGGCTGGGCGAAACCGTCGAAAAGCACTTCATACGCGTGAGGATGCTCCAGCGCGTACTCGAGGTAGCGCTGGCAGGCCTGGGTTAAGGAGCGGGTGTGGGTCAGCGCCGAGAAAAGCTCGACCCGCGTCTGGATGCGCAGAGCGCCAAGAATGTCATCCCGGTCCTGATAACGCTCATAGACGGTGGGAGTAGTGGTGCCGGCAGCCTTGGCCACTCCTCGCATGGTCAACGCCTTTTCGCCGCCCCGGGACCACAACCGGCAGGCTGCGTCCAGTATCCGCTGTTCGAGTTGAGGATCTGCTTGTCTGGGCAAGGGCCCGCCTCCATACACTTCTGAGTATCACTGCTGGGCCCGACTGCTTTGACTTTGACGCTGTATAAGTAACATCGTACAATTTATCCACGCGGCAAAAGCTCGTAACCGAGGGATTGCAGATGTTAAACGATGAACCAACAAGACAGGCCGGAATTGCCCGCCTGATTTCCGATATTCGTTCCGCAAAAGTAGAGCTACTGAGTGCGCAGTGCGCCGCCGACCGGCTGCGCATGCAGTATTCGGTCGAAGAGATTGTCTGTTTTGGAGAACGCCAGGCGCTGATAACTGCGATGGCTTCTGCCGACGCGGTGTGCCGGTTCTTTGCCTCCATAGGCGCGGAAATGAAGAAGCTCGAACGGCAGCAATGAAATCCGCGTGCGCTCTTGCCGTTCCCTGGGTTGCCATTCCAAACCGCCAGCCTTCAATTTTACTTCTCCACTCGTATAAACGCGCCAGTCGAGGCATTGATCGCTACCGTCAGCTTGGAGTCTTCGCGAGAACTGCCATAGATCACATGCCAGGTAAGTTCGTTGGTATTGTGGTTCCAATCGCAAACAAAAATCACCGGCGTCGTGGGATTCTTTTCCAGCACTTTGTCGCCGCCATGTTTCTGCGCTTCGGCGAACGCCTGGTCGGAATCCACTTTTAAGAACGCCACGTCGAAAACCTGCGTCGATGCGTTATTAGGATTGTACGAGTCTTCATTGCCGGGAGAGACGCCGCGTGATGGCGCGTCCGGGGCATCGGTACCCGACCAGATGAAAGGCTTCACCCCGTGTTGCGCAGCCGAGGCAAAACTGGCTGTCCAAATCGCCGACTTTCCATCGTGCCCATTGCTATCGGTGGAAGGTGTCGATTGGATCCGGAACGGCCTCACATCTGCGGCATAGTTGCGCGCTGCGATAAACACCTTCTGAAACGCGGCCCGTGCCGTAAGCAACTCCGGCGCCTTGGGTTGAGGTTTCTCCTGTGGCTTCGAGCTGTTGGAGTCGCAAGCCGAAAGCAACGCGAGCAGAACCGGGACCACGAAGGCAAAAACAGTGGCCGCTGGAAGCCTGTGGGTCGAAGGATCCCTATCCTCGACCGATTTACCAACCACCATAGACCTAGACGGCACAGAGTCCCGCATTTTCATGGCGACCTTTCCTGTATAAATTAATTTGGTTGATGTCGCGCAACATTCTACCTGAAGCGCGCGGAAACTTGAGAGTAGTGCGATGGATACCCGTCTCGAAGCGTTGAGGTACGCTCTGCAGTCTGCCGTCGAAGGCATGTCTATCGAACAGATGAGCTGGCATCCTCCGGACAAGTGGTGCGCCGCCGAGGTATTGGAGCATCTGTACCTTACCTACACGGGAACGATCAAGGGTTTTCAGCGCCTGCTGGAAGCCGGCAAGCCGATGGCAACGCGGGCTTCCGTCCGGCAACGCTGGAGGAGCTTGGTGGTGGTGGGATTTGGCTACTTGCCTACTGGCAGAAAAGCGCCGCGCGCAACCGAGCCGCGCGGGCTGCCGCCGGAAAAAGTGAGAAGCGAAGTGCTGGAGAAAATCGACGCCATGGATGCAATCATCGTGCAATGCGAATCCCGCTTCGGACGCGGCGTAGCCCTCTTGGATCATCCAATTCTGGGTCCGTTGACTGCTGCACAGTGGAGAAAGTTTCACCTGCTGCATGGAATGCATCATCGGAAACAGCTCCTGCGGCTGCGCAAGCTTGCCGCTGCCTCTTCGAGCGTTACTCCGTCATAGAAGACGGAACGCCCGCTTTGTGAGCCTCTTCCTGCATGTCCTCGAGCTTCTGTTTGGCATCGTCGAGCGCTTTTTGTTTGTCGGCGATTTGCTGCTTATATTTTGCGTCTTCTTTGTCCCATTGCGTTTCGTTGCGCATGCGGTTGCCAGCATCGGCGTACATGGCGGCGGCGCGCAGTTGGTATTCGCGCTGAGTTACATCGAGTTCGCGGCTTGCCAGGCCGATCAGGTCCTTCTGCGCTTTAATCTTGTCTTGCCAGCCCTTCCATTCCGCTTCTTTCTTCGCCTTCTCGTCGGCGGCGGCGTCCGCTTTACCACCCGGAGCCGCTTTCGCGTCCGGCGCCGGTTTAGTTTCAGCGGCCGGCTTTTCGCTGGCTTCCTCCGCCGCACCGGACTTGGCTTCGGCTACAGTTTGCTTGCCAACAATCGAAAGCTTGTCGTCCTTCGGAAGGTTGTCGTTGTCGAATACCTTCGGTTTGGCTTTATCGGAGCCCGTGTCCTTGTGCACTTTTCGGGCGTAGTCGGCGAGCGATTGGTCCGGCCCCTGCGTCGGTGTCTGAGCAAGCGCGTAGGAACTCAACAGGAATGTCGACGTTGCGAACACGAAACCTAATCCCACGTTCATCATTCGTTTCATAAGATCTTTACCCTCAAATTAAAATCTGAATCTGTTAGACATCTTGCCCGGCGGCCCGAGCGCGAGTGCCCCTGTCATTCGTTCCACCTTCGATCGTTCCACTGTGTGACGCCAAAAACCCGCCGATGTGACGGTCGAGCCGCACGGCCTCGCTGGCGATGTCGGCTGCCAACTGAGAGGCCAGTTCCGGATCGCGGTTCTGCTTCAACTGCTGAGCGTATCCGGAGATCGTGGTCAGCGAGCTGCGCAGATCCAGCGCCATCTCCGCTGAAATTTCGTCCTGCAACTCCTGTTGATGGCGAATCCGCTCAAACTCGCTGCGATCGCTGATAAGGCACGCGGCGCCAATCAAACTGCCATCACTGGCCGTTATTGGCGAAATCGTTACCGCGATGCGAACGCTCTTGCCCGCGGGGGTGGGGTAGTCGGCCTCGACGTGCCTGCGCTTGCTTCCTTCGCGTAGCACGGCATGGATTTCTTCGCTAAGCCTTTCATCCGCCCCGCCGGTACCAGAGGCGTTTCCCGCTTCTGCTGGACAAACCGTCGCATCGCGAAAAATATCTTCTGCGCTCATCCCCGATGGAGAATGGAAGCCGAGAATTTCCCGGGCGGCGGGATTGGCTTGCTTTACTAACCCATTGCTCCCGAATACCAGGACGCCAGAAGAAAGGTTCGAAAGCACAGCCTGGCTGAAATTTTCTGTAGTGCGGGCCCGGCGTTGCTCCGCCTGATTCTGCAACTGCAATTCGTGCTTCTGCTGCTTCAGTTGTTGAATGACGGTGTTATACAGATGAAGCGGCAGAGCTTCGAGGCTGGGCGTGGCGCTGGCACCCAATTCTGCCTCTTCAGCAATACTGCGGCGGAAAGCGCGCATTCCCCAAATCGCGACCAGGAAGGCGGCAGTGGCGGCGATAAACGCGAACATCGCCCGCAGCACCAACGGATTGGCGAGCAGCCTTACCACCAAAGCCTCCCGTACCAATTCAAGAATTCATTGCCCACGAAGAACGCCACCAGCGCCATGCTTCCCAGAAACACGCCGAAAGGCATCTGGTAATGCCGGTAAACCATTTGCGCGGATTGCCATCCCCGCCGGCGCGCCGCCTGCATGTTCGCTAACCGTCGCGAGAATCGGTGGGTGCGCTTTATCCACACCACCAGCACCGTGGTCAATCCAAATAACGAACCTGCCAGCGATGCGGAAAAAATTGTGAACACGGTAAGCTTGATGCCCAGAAATGCTCCCGCCATCGCCATCAGCTTCACATCTCCGAATCCCATTCCTTCTGCGCCGCGCCAGCGCAAGTACACGGCGCCCGCGCCATAAATAAATGATGCCCCTAAAGCCGCGCCCAGCAGGGAATCGAGAAGGGAATACAGCCGGTTGGCAATGTCGGCGGAGAATGGCAGGTTCACCAGTGCAGGCAGAAACTGCGAAGCCATGTCGTGAACTGGCACCAGCAGGCTGAAGATCAGCCCCAACGCCAGTCCCGGCAACGTGAGCTTATCCGGAAGCAGCTTCGTTTCCGCGTCGGTGAAAATTAAACCCAGCAACAGAAAACCGAAGACGCAATATTTCACCGTCGCCAGCGTCAGCCCGAAATGGCTGTAACAAGCGACAAAAAGTGCCGCCGTTAACAGCTCCACAAACAAATAGCGAGGTGAAATCTTAGCCTCACAGTTACGGCAGCGGCCGCGAAGAATCAGCCAGCTTAGGACCGGAATGTTGTCGTAGATAGCGATCGGACGCTTGCAGCGCGGGCAAGACGAACGCGGCGTCACCACCGACAAACCCAGCGGCAGACGATACACACACACGTTCAGAAAGCTGCCGCAGGCCAGCCCGAAGATAAAAATCGTCGCTGCAAAAACTGGATCCATGAAATCCCTAGGCGCTCCAAAGCCGCGAATGCAAACGCACGCTGTAAGAACGCAATGAGTCCTGCTTCTTGAGTGGATTATAAGGCGCTACTGCCATGCACTACTAAGGTACTGAAGTCACTGTCCGACCGGACAATGGCGCGCAACCTATTGAAGAAAGGTAGTTTCAGCACTTGAGCAGCTCCGCACCCACCTGATAAGATTCGCTCCGTTTTATAGCCCGGAGGATTCATGCGCATTCGCTTCATCTTTGCCTGCACTGCGGCTCTGGCATCGCTTGCCTGGGCTCAACAACCCACCATGCCGACCCAGTTCGGCGAGGCCAAATCCAAGATCACCGCCGACTCTAGTCTGAGCGATGTATTTCAGGCAAAGATTAAAGATGAATGGGAGGCCTTAAAAAATAAAGACAAGAAGGCCTATGGCGAGTTGTTGGCAGACGATTATCAGGGGGTTGAGGTCGACGGAAAGGGCGAACGCAATAAGCTTCAGGCTATAAACGAGATGGCCGAAACCAACGTCTTCAATTACACCCTCTGGGGTTTTCGCTTGATTCCGCTCGATTCCAACAGCGCTTTCGTGATCTACGAGGTCACCATGCAATTCCCCCCGAAGTCGCAAGTGCGCTACTCCAGGGTTTACATCACCGAACTATGGATGAAGCGTGCCGGACAGTGGAAGGAAGTTCACTATCAGGAAACTCATGTGAAGTAAGTTCTGCCTCCTCAGAGATTTTCGTGCAACCGCGACAACCGCGGCCGCCATCCCATCGTGAGAGGAGAATTTAGATGAAAACAGCGTGGTTCGCGATAGTGCTGCTTGCAGGCAGCTTTCTTCTGGCGCAAGAGAGCTATCCCGCCAACAATAATCGGCAGGAAGTGAAGGACTCCAACGGCCAGGTAACGGTGCGAGGTTGCGTCAGCCGGTCTAGCGGGGATTACACGCTGATTAAGCAGAACCCGCCGATGACTTATGAACTACAAGGCAGTCACGGCGTGAAGCTCCGCAATTATCTAGGACAACGAGTGGAGGTAACCGGGACCGAATCGCCGACCATGAGCAGCAGTTCCGATGCGATGAATAAGACTGGCTCCGCGGCGCCGACAACGATAACCGTGAGTTCGATCCGCACCATCGACAAAGATTGCCCGCAACGCTAGAAGTTTAGGTTCTGGAAGTTCGCGTCGCCGATAGCCTTTGACGAACGATTAAGTCGGCCGCTTAATCGCAGTCCGGCGGCATCGCCATGATTTCCGAGTTGGAGTCGCAGGGCGCCTTCTTCTTCGCAGGCTCCAGGTACGTCGGATGCTTGTAGCGGAGGATCCACAATCCGTCGTTATTCGTGAGGTAGAGCAAGCTGTGTCCGCCATCCGGTAGCAGGCTGGTGACCTTGGTAAAGGTTTCGAGCGTCTTCGGATTATGCGGATCGCTTAAATCAAGCACGCGCACCGTCTCGGTAGGATGGCTGCTGCTGGTCAGAGTCGTCGGCGTCTTCTCCGGAGCTTCCGCAATTGCCACATCAGGAGAAACCATTTCCAAATTTCCCGATGTCGCCTGGTTCGACTCCGCCGTCCGCTTCAATAGATTGGGCTTCTCGGGCTTGGTGACGTCAACCACCATAAAGCCCTGCTTCCCAGCTTGCTGCACGTAGAGATACTGCTTGCCATTTTCTTTCTGCAATAACATCTGATTTCCCGTCGCCTGCGGCAAAGGCAGGTGGGCAATCACGGTGGCAGGGACATCGGTGGGTTTCGGCGCTGGTTGATCGCTCGCGCTCAGCAGCTGGGCAGGCAACAGAAAAAGTGACAACGCGAATACAGTAATTGGCGCTGCGCCCTTACCAAGAGTTTTCATACATTACTTCTCGATTCAAGACGTGAAGCCGAACCAACTTCGCGTCTAAAGCAAATATACCTCATTGTTCCGCGTATACCCCAACACAACCTTGAGTGTTGCTCGTTCCACAGATCCCGCCCGGCTGCAGAGGCACGAAAGCGTGGTTGTTACTGGGGTCCACCGCGATGCTGTGCGAATTTGAGTTAGTGGTGACGTTGACCAACCAGGTGTTCGTCTTCGCATCAATGACGCCCATGACGGGACCCGTGGGCATGTCGCGTGCCGCCAGATAATATCTGTTGTCAGTAGGGTTGTACCAAACCTCGTCCACCCCTCCGACGTTTGTGATTTCAGCGATTTGCGCTCCCGAAGTGCCATCGATCACGTATTCGTTGGGAGGGAACGCCGTGCCGTCGTGGTCCGCGCATCCGACGAGGAAGTTGTTGCCCGGGCCCTGCGCGATGGCGGTCGGCATGCAATTCAGCAGCGGAAAGCTGTTGACCACATACGGGCCACAGGAGACTCCTCCGCAACTGGTGTCAGCCAGGTTGGGGTCGATTTCATCGACGCTGCCCACATTCGTGATGCCAATCGCATTCTCATTGGTCAGCAGCAAATGACCAGTATTGGGATTCCAGACCATTCCACCCAATCCCGCCGGCGCTATGGCGCCCGCGCAACTGGATGCTGGAGCAAATTGGCTGCAGAAGGTTCCTGCCGACTGATCCAGGATTGGACCGTGGTGGCACGGTATCGTGTAGGTAGCGCCGCTCGGACGAGTTCCTATGCCGTTGCCAAGCAGTGCACCGGTCGCCGGTGAGCCGGAAACTCCTCCCAGAGTCTGCGGATTGCTGGGGTCCGGGCAGGCAAAGGTGTTCCCAACCTCATCTACCTGAGTTGTAGGAGTAGGAGGGCCGGTTGCGGCGACGGTGAGCCCGAGGCCGCCGGACGCACCGCCACCCGCGCCGTCGTAATAAATCTGACCGATAATGCAGCTTGGCGGATTGAAAGATGCTGTGCTCGGCGACGTAGAGGAACCCTGGCCGAGCGTTGCCGCTCCAACGGCGGTGGCAGCGGGCCCGTAGGGTGTTGTGGGATCTAGCGGCAGGCAATGCTGCTGTGCCAACGTCCCAGTCTTACTCACAATATGCGACATGTCGATAAATGTGATGAACGGCAGTCCGGGATCGCCGTTGATCACCGCGAGAACCTTGTGGACGTTGTCGAAAGACATTTCGTCAGCGCGGTCGTCCCCACACTCGGCGCTGGATCCGGCTTCGCCATTCCATGATGTGAGGCAGGCCGACAGTTGATCGACGCCGTCATAATCGCCGGAGACGCCAGTAGGTATGGTCGCCAGGACAGTAGGCGCAGTGGGTGGATTCTTAGTAAGGTCCATCGTGGTCAAATCGAAAACCACCACCGAAGCGCTGCCATTTCCAACGAACAACGTGGTGCCGTCCGCGCTAACCTCGAGGCCGTCTGGCCCGGACATGGGATTGATGCCGTTGCCGCGGGAAGCACAGCACTGGGCGCCCGGCCAGCCGCCGAATTTAGAATTCGCGCCAAAACCCGGAAGATGGAATGGCTCCGTGGTTCCGGTTACGGCGGTCCTGCATCCAAAACGCGTGAAATTGCCGAACACGGAAATGATGGGTGGAATCACATCTTGGGCAGGTATGGCGCCAGCTGCGGGAATCTGAGAACACAGGCTGGCTCCATTGCCGGCGTCCGCGACGGAGTTCACTCCTTGAATGGCGTTTACAGCGATGTTGTTGGTCGTGTCGATTACCGCAACGTCCAAACCGATGCGGTCGGAAATGTAGTCCAAGTGCCGATTAGGGTCGATCCAACTGATGTCGAAGGAAGTGAATCCACCGCCGGGTTCGCCGGTCGCATTGTGCTCCGGCACGGGGATGGTGATGATGTTCGCATAGCCGCCGCCAGTGGTGGTGCCGCACACGGGACAGTTGGCCACACCGCCGCAGCCGCTCAGCATTACAAATATCGCTGTGAGAAAAATAGTAAGTAGAATCCTCGGTCTCATCGAATCCCCTCCTGCGATTTCCCTTCAGGACCAGTCTGCGACCAGCCCCGGCGCTCACCAACTTTGGGCGGTTCCATCCGCCCGGACACACTCGCGACTGACACTAGAATCTGAACTGCAAGCGCTGCAAAACCACAAAGAAATTCTGCGGCAGTTGCCCGATAGCGCTGGGCTGGTGAAGCTGATCAATGCCGACGTTCACCATATATTTCACCCAGTAATTCGGATACCAGTTGAGACCAAAGGTGATCTCATCCGTGTGATAGTCGTAGCTGGGGACGAATTCCGGCGTGTAAAAGTTCAAGAAGCTGGAGCCGGGTGCATTCGCTTGAATGCCGGTGTAGCGCACTGCCGCTTCAAACGCTCCCCACCCGCGTCCTTTGCCGCCCGGCGTATCCGGACCAAACAACGGCTTTTTCACGCGCGGAGTTCCGTTTTCTGGCCGCTTTTCACCCGTCAGTAGGTAGGTTGCGCCTATGTTCCACGCCTTGGCTCCGACACCAGGTACGGAGAGAAATCCTAGGCCTCCGGGCGTTTCTGTTCCGATATCCCAGCGTTGCTCCTGCATCTGCACGTACTCGCCGCGCACGGCCGCTGGTCCCTTGATGTAGGTAAATTCGCCCTCGTAGCGCTCGATGGGTCCATTGATCGCCAACTGCGGGAAAAACGTGTAAGCAGCATCTGGGAGGGCGCCGCTGAAACTTACGTCGTTGGAAAGGCCGCGAGAACGCGAATGATCGATCGATCCACCAAAGGCAAGCTGCTTCAGCCAGTCGCCTTTGCTCTTGCGGAAAGGATAGAAACGCAGCCGGCCCACGAAGTCAGCTTCATTCGTGACGTTGTTGGTCACGCCGCCGCGGCCGTTGAACGCCCCCGCCCACCACTGGATGGTGCCCCCGTAAATATCTCCGTGCAAAGTGATGCCTGGGCTGCGAAACGCAGTGACCGTTGAGGGATACAGCAGCGACTGCAACCCGCGCTCTACGAAATCCAGGTTGGTGGCGCCGATTCCGGTTTCTTGCGCGAAAGGCTCTTTGAACTGGCCCGCTTGAAACTGGAATTCCGGTCTGATTCTGACGTTAAGATACGCGTCACGAACGATCGCGCCCGTGGTCGAATTCGCATCGGTCAGGATTGCGAAATCAAAGTGTGACCCGTAATTTCCCTGAAAACCAAAACGAGCCCGGCGAACCAGGAATGTATCGGAAGGCGCTCCATCACCTTTGTACGCGCGGTAATCAGTGTCAAGGTAGCCGTAGGGGCTGATGCTGAATTGTCCGTCAGGACTCCTGATAAAAAAGTGCTCCCCACTCCATCCAGCGGTAAGTGGCACGTCCTTCTTCGGAGGGGCCGCGGCGGGCGGCGCAGCCTGCTCCGCAACCGGCAGCGCATTCGCCTCAACCATGACGGCATTCCTCAAGCGAATTGCGCCGTTGACGGAAACATCACTGGCGATCGAAGGGGCGTCGGCCACGGGCCGGATCTGTGCCGCGCCAGTGTCAGCCACCGGCTGCTTCGCGTTCACCAGCTTCTCGACCAGGGCTTTCAATTCCTCGATCGTCTGCCGTTGGGCCGCGACTTCGCCGCGCAGCTCGTTGACCTCCTCCTTGCTGGCCACCTTGGAAGCCGCTGCGGCGGCTTTGTTGTCAGGCTGTGGGCTCTGGGCAGGGGCGAGTGAACCTGACACCATGAAAATGACAAGCGCGAAGGAAGTCGTTAGCGAACGCATGCTTTCCCCCTCTCGGAGTGACATGTACTGACAACATGGTCAGGTTCGCGCGCAATGTATGAAACGAGACCCACACGTCATGCGCTAACCGATGCGAAAATTCCTGTCTGCTAGCTCAGCAAACAGCCATTTTTCGGTAGAACACGTCTGATAAGTGGACCAATCCAGCCCGCTGGGTTTAGCACAGTCCAAAAGACGCTGTCAAGAAATATTTGTAACCATATTGCAAAACAAGGAGATAAGCGTTTCCAATCACTCGCAACAACTTTTCAAATGTGGCCAGTTTCGTCACGGAGCCTTCTTCCGACGGGGTCAGGTTTCAGTTCGATCACTTCGTCTTAGCCCAAAGCTATAGCGCGCCTGGGTAAGCGTGCACTTTGAGGTCCCAGGTGCCACGCCTTTGCCGGTCGAAGGGGCCACTACGTCATAACGATTCCTCGCACCGGAACTTTGCAAACTTCTTCGCCCGAAATATAGATGGGCCAAGGATCGCTGATTACGATTCCTGATTACGATTCCGCGGAAGGCATACGCTCAATCCCGGACTCCGGCCCCGATCAACGGATTTGGGCCAAGCTCAACGCCGAAGAATCCGGAGCCTCCGGCAAGCGAAAATATGAAGAGTTTTCGTGGGACCCAGCAGCAGTTTAAGACGCAAGCCAGCGAAGAACGCGTTAGCAAAAAACCGCTTTCGCTGGTTTTTAGGAATAGCGGAGGATGGGGCAGCCAAGGGAACAAAGGCACAGGGGCGTTTATAATCTCCAGAGGCCCCGTAGCTCAGATGGATAGAGCATTCGTTTCCTAAACGAAGGGTCGCGTGTTCGACTCACGCCGGGGCCACCATCATTTCTTTTGTATCGTCCTTCGCTGGCTCATGATCCTCTGACAGGCTGTGGCGTGATCACCGTTTTTCCTGCCTTCAAAAGTGCGCTAGGGTACCGACGGGCGACGCCGCCTTTTACTAAGCTTTTAAATGCCAGCTTCAAATCCCTCCCTCGGATGGTAATTTTTATGGCTCACCTCAGTAACAACCTTCGCGGTGACAGCTCTTCCCCCATGTGGAAGCAACTTTATCAAGCAGCCCTTCTGGAACTCGACCCCGGCAAGTTGTCGGAAAGCATTTTCGCAGCTCGGAATGCGATACACGATAGGGCCGAAGAAATTCGGGCATCTTCGTCCCTCGCTGAACACCGGTCGCTCAACAGCGCGCTTCGCGCTTTGCAGGCACTTGAGCAAGTGACCGCGAGAGAAAAAAAAGCAGCATAGCTGCACCTTTTTTTCTCCTGGGCGCCCCCAATTCGCCGCCCCAAACGCGCAGCACGCACGTTTACGCTCAAGCCGCGCGCGCCCGCACCTGTTCCGGACCGAGGTGAAATCTCTTGGTCGCCAAAATCGTCAACGCGGCAAAAATCACCAGAACGATCAGTTGTGCAATCAGGAAGGGCGGTTCTTTCTGAGTAGGCGCTAATGCTTTCAGCGCCGGCACTTTCATGAACGTCTGTGCGACCAGGACGAAAACATTGAGATAGAGAGCCATGCCGGCGCCGATTACGTAGATCCAGCGCCACGACCCATTCATGTGAAAAACGTAGCGTGCCGGAATCGCCGCAGCCAAGACGATGAGCGAAATAATCCCCAACACGTGCGAGGGCAAAAGATGGTCGAAGGGAAAGGCGAAGCCGGTCACGCTGGTCAACACGGTCGTTACCAGAAACAACCCCGTCCAACCATCCAGCCGCTTGCCGGTGAGGAGCCCAAACATGACGACCAGCCCCGAACCAATGCCAACCAGGCTGATCAGCACATGCAAGAGCGTGTAGGTTGCTAACGTCATGCCGAATACCATGGGTGCGCCTCCCTTAAGGCCAAAATGGTACTCTTTTTCGGCGCAACGCGTATTGACGCCGAGCCCCCCGCATCTGCTAGTGGTCTTACCGATGCTATAATGTAAGACATGAAAGACGCATGTGCTACTTTTACCTCCAAGGGCCAACTTGTAATCCCTGCGGAACTGCGCCGCAAGCACAAGATCGAAGCGGGCACGAAGGTTCACATCCTCGAAGATCAGTTCGGCCGCATCGTCCTCCAGCCCATCACCGACGACTATATCGACCGCGTCCGGGGTCTTCTTGCGCATGGACCAGACTTGCTGGCCATGTGGGAAAAGGAACATCGAGAAGAAGGCAAGCACGATAAATGAAGACCTACGTCTTTGATGCCAGCGTGCTTTTTGCTTTTCTGCGGGAGAGGCCAGGTGCTTCCAAAGTCGACGAACTGCTGAAAGAAGCTAGGCGTGGGCGTGCCAAGCTGCTGATGTCGGCAGCAAATTACGGGGAGGTATATGGACTCATTGTTCGCGGGTTCGGCCCCGAGCAAGCTCTTTCTGCCATATACGCGGTCCGTCCCTTACCAATCGAAGTGCTGGATGTAACGCCGCAGCGCGCGCTCCAGGCTGCAGACGCAAAGGCGAAATACAAGCTCTACTACGTAGACAGCTTCGCCGCCGCGCTGGCAGTCGAGCACAAAGCCACCCTGGTGACCAGCGATTCCGATTTCCGCAAGCTCGGTCACATTTTTCCGGTTGTTTGGTTGAGAAATTGACGAAGGTCGACGTCGTCGCGGTAGATCCCGGCGAATCGCCGGCTGCCCACCAGATGCCCAGGTCCTCTGGCTGTGCGCGACGCGCGTACTGAACTCCAGGCGATCCAGCTCAGCCAGGACTTCTGCAATGACCTTATCTAGCGGGGCCTTCAACTTGGCTCAAATTGCAGCCGATGTCGTAAGTCTCCGCTTTCAGTCATCCTGCACTTCTGTAACCTCGGCGGAGAACCGATGTGAACGCTCACGCGGGTTTAGAGCTATGGTTAGAGCTATTTTTCGAACAGAGATCTCAACACCCTGTTAGACAGGTTGTATTCGTGGCGAACTCAATCGTGATTCCGCATCGCACACCGCCAGCTTCTGCAAGCGCTCCCGTATGTCCTCGCGAAGCAAAGCGACGGCAATGCCGCCGAAGAGTGGCGGATACAACTCCAACCGCCTCAACGCAGCCTGCAATAACAAAACAGTTCCCAGCCGATTGTCCCGCTGCAGGTGGTGAAATGCCGCCGTTACTTGAATCAGACCCTGTAGAAATGTCCTCTCTGGCTCTGGCGATTTCAACCACACTGCTTCCCATTCTTCATGCGCCGTGAAGAATTCCCCCGCTTCGTAGAGCCGCAGCCCTTCCGCCAGCGCTCCCTTGCTCCAATCAAATTTCATTTTCTGGAACCGACCTACAACCTAGCACGATATGGCATTCGTCCAGTTCACCCGTCGAAAACGGGTGTACACTGTTCCGCAGCATTGGGGTCCTGCGCAATTCAGAGTATGCCTGCTCTTTGATTGTGCGGAGTATCTGGAGTGTTATGAGAAGTTCCGCCGAGGCTAGATGTCTTGCTGCGCCAGCCGCCCTGTCGTTCGCCTTGATTCGTAGCAAGTTTTTTTCCTGCACACCTCTGCTCATCATTAGTCTTATCCTTACCTTCGCTGCCGTCCCCTCCCTCGCACAAGACGCTTCACCAAAGGCTCCTCAACCAACCCTGGCCGCGCAATCCAACAGCGCCCAGAATACGGTGGAACTCGCTTCTCACGACGAACCCGCCACTTTCAAGGTAAACGTAAAACTGGTAGTGGTCAGGGCCGTGGTTCGCGACGCCCAGGGACGCGCCGTCGGCAATCTTCATCAAGAGGATTTCGAGATCTTCGATAAGGGCAAGCCGCAGGTGATCAGCCAGTTCGAAGTCGAACAGCCCGGAACGCTGGCCGCGAAGGCCCGCCAAAATGTGGAAGAGAATATCGACAAGCTTCCAGAGAGTCTCCCTTCCAAGTCAGCAAGCGAATCTACAGCACCCGAGCGCTTTGTCGCTTATCTATTCGACGACATACACCTGGAATTCGGCGATCTTGCCCGTGTGCGGGAAGCCGCGCAACGCCACTTCTCCACCTTGAGGCCCACAGATCGTGCCGCCATCTTCACCACCTCGGGCCTCACTGTTCTCGATTTCACCGACGACCGCACCAAACTGCACGACGCTCTGTTCCATTTAAATCCCCACCCCATCTCAAGACACACAAACGACTGTCCGGACATCAGCTATTACCAGGCCGATCAGATCATCAATAAAAACGATCCCGAGGCGTTACAAATCGCTATTCAGGAGGCAACTGGATGCGAACCTCTGAAGATTACGCCTGGAACTACAGGCGTACCACTGGGAAATCCTACGGCTACTGTGAGCGCTGTGAGCGCGAGCGTATTGGCAGCGGGCGATCATGAAAGCAACATTTCTCTAGGGCTGCTGAAACAAACGGTTCAGGTTATTTCCCACATGCCCGGCCAACGAAGTATCGTTCTGGCCTCTCCCGGATTCATTGCTCCGAGAATGGAGTACGAAACCAACGAGATCGTTGATCGAGCGGTTCGATCGCAGGTCATCATCAACACATTGGACGCTCGCGGCTTATTTGTCGTAATGCCCTTCGGGGATGCCAGCCATCAACCTACGAACCCTCTCGGAGGCGATCACGCTCCCCCTCCAGGTAAGGCTCTCATCGAGATTGCCGCCGCGAACGCCAATGACGACCTCCTCGCAACCCTGGCCGATAGCACCGGCGGAGTTTTCTTCCACAACAACAACGACTTCGATGAAGGTTTTCGCCGGGTCGCCCAGACTCCGGAATATTCCTACGTGCTGGCCTTCGCCCCGCAAAACCTCAAACTTGATGGCAGCTATCACATATTGAAGGTCAAGCTGAAGAATCCGCAAAAGCTCACCCTGCAGGCTCGCCGCGGCTATTACGCTCCCAAGCATTTCGCCGACCCCAACGAGCAAGCCAAGCAGGAGATCGAAGACGCCATGTATTCGCAGGAGGAGTTGCACAACCTTCCAGTCAAGCTCCACACCCAATTCTTCAAATCCAGCGACGCCGACGCCAAGCTCGTGGTTTTAGCCCACGTGGATGTCCAGCATCTGCACTTTCGAAAACTCGAAGGCCGCAACAACAATGTTTTAACGTGTGTGTCCGCCGTGTTCAATCGCAATGGCAACTTCGTTCAGGGGATGGAAAAAACCGTAACTATGAATTTGAAAGATGAAACTTTGGAACACAAACTGGCCTCCGGCATTACTCTCAAGACCAGCTTCGACGTAAAACCCGGCAGCTATCTGGTTCGCCTGGTGGTACGCGACGAGCAAGGCCAGGCAATGTCCGCCGAGAACGGCACAGTTGAGATTCGCTAGTCAGCACTCTGGAGGTAGTCATGAGTCGACGAAGATTTTATCTTTTCAGCGCGATGATCTGTCTGCTTGGGTCTTGGATTTACCTCGACTTGAGCTCCGACCATCCGGTAGCCCATGCCCAGCAATCGGCCGCGGCGGCTGACTCCGATGCCAGCGTCATTCGCTCTGAAACAAGACTGGTGCTCGTCGACACGGTCGTCACCGACAAAAAAGGCATTTACATTCGCGACCTTACGCAAAAAGATTTCAAAGTTTGGGAAGACGGCAAAGAGCAGCCCCTCACCAGCTTTTCCTACGAGGAGAGTGCCACTTCTACAGAGCCGCACCCCCGCTACATGGTCTTGTTTTTTGACAATTCCACCATGGACTTTGGCGACCAAGCGAAAGCCCGCGATGCCGCGGCAAAATTTATCGATGCCAATGCCGGTCCCGATCGCCTAATCGCCATCGCGGAATTTGGCGGCGCTGTGCGCATCTCGCAAAACTTCACCGCCGATGCCACTCGCTTGAAGCAGGTCGTCCAGGGAATAAAAGGATCGGCGGTTTCCCCCAACGGCGATCCTTCGCTGACGGTGGCTTCGCTTGCCGCCCCTCCTGCTGCCCCTTCCCTGAGTCACCTCGAATCTGACTTCGGCGTCCGCAGTGTTCTGCTCGCTCTGCGAAGCTTGGCAAAGGGTCTGTCGACCGTGCCCGGCCGCAAAACTGTAGTGATGCTGACTTCCGGTTTCCCGCTGAACTTCGAGGCGCAATCGGAAGTGACTGCCGTCATCGATACCTGTAACAAGGCCAATGTCGCCGTCTATCCCATTGATGTGCGTGGATTAGTGGCTCCGGTACCGACCGGGCCTCAAGGCCGACTTCGCGTTCCTTCGACCTACCATGAAGCAGCAGCACTCGTCTCCGCTGCCTTTCGCTATTCCGGTGCGAGCCCGCAACAACCATTCCTGCGCCTCGCCGCCTTCGCCGAACCGGTTGCCTTCCTGCAACACGGCGGCGGTGGTGGCGGAGTTGGAGGCGGCGGTGGCGGGCACGGTGGCGGCGGGGTTGGTGGTGGAGGCGGTCATAGCGGCGGCGGAACCGGTGGGGGCACGGGCGGCGGTGGCAAGTCGGGCGGTGGCGGAACCACCGGCGGTGGTGGAACCACCGGCAGTGGCGGCAAGGGCGGAGGCACCGTTGGTGCTCCCGGCTACAATCCCAGCCTCGCCAGTCCCTACGCTCAGCCCCGGCAAATCGTTCCGCAATTTCCGCCCAGCGCTTCGGACAATCAGCAAGTGCTTTATCAACTCGCCGACGGAACCGGGGGATTCGTCATTCTCAACACCAACGATTTGTTAGGCGGCATGCAGAGAATCGCCAACGATCAAAATCAGTATTACCTTCTGGGCTACAAGCCCGCCGTTTCCTCCGAAGGAAGTTGTCACACGCTGAAAGTCAAAGTCGAGCGCGGAGGAACCAATGTCCGCGCCCGCAGCGGCTATTGCAACGCCAGGCCCGTCGACCTTCTAGCCGGCAACTCCACCGAAAAGGACCTCGAGGTCCGCGCCGCCGGCGAAATGAAAGGCAACGTGACTGCCTCCATGCGCGCTCCTTTCTTCTACACTTCCCCGAACACCGCACAGATTCACCTCGCCGTCGAAGTTCCTTCCTCGGCGTTTAAATTCGAGAAGGTGAAGGGAAAACAACATGCGGCCATCAACATATTGGGAATCGCATACAAGCCAGACGGCTCCATTGCCGCCCGTTTCAGCGATACCGCCAATCTCGACTTCGATGGCAAGAAAGAAGTGGAGGAATTTCAGAAGCAGCCATTCCGCTACGAAAATCAATTTGGCATCGCCTGCGGCCAATACAATCTCAAAGTGGTATTCAGTTCCGGCAATGACAGTTTTGGCAAACTCGAAACCCCACTTGTGATCGATCCTTACCAGGGCAAGGAGTTCAGCATCAGCGGCGTCGCCCTCAGCAACAGTATTCATCGCGCTGCCGACATCTCCGGCGATCTGGACGGCCAGCTTCTGGAAGACCGTACTCCTTTGCTGGTCCAGGGCATCCAGATTTCGCCTTCCGCCACGAATCATTTCAAGAAGACCGACACCGCCGCCATCTATGCTGAAGTCTATGAACCGCTGTTAAAAAATCCGAATCCGCCCGACGTCGCGTATGAATTGATCGTTGTCGATCTCAAGAGCGGCCAGCAGAAGGTCCACATCGGCGACCGCATTCCCAAGGGAAAAGCCGGCGATCCGGTCATTGCCCTCGGACTGAAGTTGCCCGTGTCTTCGCTCGATCCCGGCGCATATCGCGTGCAGCTGCGGGCCGTAGACTCCGTCGGCAACGAAAGCAAGACTCGCTCGGCTGAGTTTGAAGTGGAATAAGAATTCGACCAGCTCCGCTCGATGATGAGTTAAACCAATCTCGACCGCGAGGGCCTTGTTCAGTTGAGCCGCAGAATAGCCTCAGGTACTCGACCGATTCGAGCCGATTCGCATATCATTTGAGCATGATTTCTGCGTGCGTGCAGCGCCTTCGGCGGCCTGCTCGATGATCATCACCCGAAGTCCGTTGAGAATATGTCTCGGCGGCGGCGGTACCGATCTTCCTTCTTATTACCGGCAGCATACCGGCTTTGTAATTTCCGCCGCCATCAGCCGTTACGTTTACATCACCATCAACGAAGCCTTTCGTCCTCGCATCATTGTGAAGTACTCCAAATTTGAAGACGTCGAACGCGTCGACGAGATCCAGCACCCCATCATCCGCGAAGCCCTGAAGTTGACCAATGTCACCGGGCCATATCTTGAGATTGTCAGCCTCTCCGATATCCCCGCCGGCACCGGCATGGGATCATCAGGCAGTTTCACCACCGCATTATTGTGCGCTTTGCACACGCTGAAACGAGACTACGTTCCCCCTCGCGACCTGGCCGAGCAGGCGTGTCATATTGAATTGACGTTACTCAACGAGCCCATCGGCAAACAGGATCAATACATCGCTGCGTTCGGCGGCATCACCAGCTTTCAATTTCTGCCGGACGATCGCGTCATTGTTGAGCCGCTGAAGATTCCCGCGGAGAGTCTCGCCAATCTCGAAGACAACCTTCTCTTGTTCTTTACCGGAAGCTCGCGCAACGCCTCCGACATTCTTCGCGACCAGGATTCACGCACCAGACAGAATAATTCCGAGATGCTCGACAATCTTCATTTCACCAAGCAGTTGGGCGTGGAGAGTCGCGACGCGCTGCTCGCCGGCGACCTGCGAAAATTTGCGGGCCTGATGAATGTTCACTGGCAGCATAAGAAAAAGCGTTCTCCCGGCATGAGCAGCGGGGAAATCGATAAGCTCTACGATCTTGCCTGCGCCAACGGCGCGCTCGGTGGCAAACTTATCGGTGCGGGCGGCGGCGGGTTTCTCATGTTCTATACCGAAGAAAAAACTCGCCTGCGGGCCGTGATGCGAGCTGCGGGACTTCGGGAAGTCCGCATGCAATTTGATTTTGCCGGAACCACGGTCGTGGCTCATTCTTAGGAGAGTTCATTGTTGACGGTTGCGATTCTCGCGGGCGGACTCGCCACTCGTTTGCGTCCCCTGACGGAAACGATCCCGAAGTCGCTGCTCGAAATAAATGGCGAGCCCTTCGCCGTGCACCAGCTACGCCTGCTCCAATCGAAAGGCGTCCGCCGCGTCGTACTCTGCGTCGCGCACCTCGGCGAACTCATCCAGAGCAGAATCGGCGACGGGCGCGCCCTCGGCCTTGAGGTAGACTACTGCTTCGATGGCCCTGGGTTGCTCGGCACAGCCGGCGCTATCAGGAATGCCTTGCCCAAGCTGGGCGAATCGTTTTTCGTAATGTACGGCGATTCCTATCTGCCGTGCGACTATGCTGCCATCGCCCGGAACTTTGCCTTCGCCGGAGGGTTGGGGATGATGACCGTCTACCGCAACGAAGGTAAGTGGGACACCAGCAACGTCGAATTTGAGGGCGGGAAAATTATCGCGTACAGCAAAACCAATCGCACTTCGCGAATGCACCACATCGATTACGGCCTCGAGGTCTTTCGAGCCGAGGCGTTTCGTAATCTTCCCGCCGGAGAGCCCTGCGATCTCAGCCAGCTGTGCGCCGACCTTTTGCAGCGGAAACAACTCTCAGCTTATGAAGTGAGCGAACGCTTCTACGAGATCGGATCTCCCGAGGGATTGCGGGAAACCGCAGAATTTCTAGCCGCGCAGCAGGCCCATCGCTAAATGACGATCAAGAACACATTCACGCAAAAATTCCTGGCCGAAGCCAAAGAGGTAATCGATCGCCTGGATGCCCCCGCCATCGAAAGGGCCGCTTCCTTGTTAGCTCAAACCCGGACCATCGGCGGCCGCCTCTTCATTCTCGGCGTGGGAGGCAGCGCCGCCAACGCCTCGCATGCGGTCAATGATTTCCGCAAAATCGCCGGCATCGAAGCCTACGCTCCCACCGACAACGTCTCCGAACTCACCGCCCGCGTGAACGACGAGGGTTGGCAAACCGTTTTTGAAAGCTGGCTGCGGATCAGCCGCTTGCGCTCCCAGGACCTCGTGCTCGTATTTTCAGTCGGCGGCGGAAATCTCGAGAAAAATGTCAGCCCCAATCTGGTCGCCGCTTTGCAATACGCAAAAACCGTCGGCGCCAGAATCATCGGCATCGTCGGCCGCGACGGCGGCCACACCGCCAAGGTCGCAGACGTCTGTATCCTTATTCCTACCGTCAATCCCGATCACATCACTCCTCACACTGAAGCCTTTCAAGCCGTCGTGTGGCATCTTCTGGTCTCGCATCCCGCCGTCAAGCAGCAACCAACCAAGTGGGAATCGACCGCGCACGTCCTCCCCCGCGCCCGAGCAGCGGTCTTCCTCGATCGCGATGGTGTCATCAACCGCGCGGTCGTGCGCGATGGCAAGCCGTTTCCTCCCGCAGGAATCGACGATCTCGAACTGCTCCCCGAAGTTGCCTCGGCCATGAACTCTCTCAAGGCCCACGGATTTGCCCTCTACGTCATTACCAACCAGCCCGACGTAACTCGCGGCACGCAAACTCGCGACGCCGTCGAAAGTATCCATCAATCGCTCTCTTCCTCGCTGCCTATCGACGATATCTTCGTCTGTTATCATGACGACAACGACGAGTGCGGGTGCCGAAAGCCGCTTCCCGGGCTTTTGCTTGAGGCTCGCAGCAAACACAACATTGATCTCTCGCGCAGCTTCGTGGTGGGCGATCGTTGGCGCGACATCGATGCCGGCCACAATGCAGGCTGCAAGACTGTGCTGATTGATTACGGCTACCGTGAGCGCGCCCCCGCACGCCCTCCGGAAGCCACCGTGCGATCGCTGCGCGAGGCCGCCGATTGGATTATCTCCTCCGCGTTGAAGGAGTCCACTGATGAACGTGAAGTCCGTGTCTGAGTTGAAGGTTCAGATCTTCGCTGACGGCGCCGACAAGGCCGGCATTCTCGAGCTCTATCGTCAGCCCTACATCAAGGGCTTCACCACCAATCCAACTTTAATGCGGAAGGCGGGCATCACCGACTACGAACGCTTCGCCCATGAAATCCTTCGCAGCATTCCCGATCGCCCCATCTCGTTCGAAGTGTTCGCCGATGACGAAAGAGAAATGGAGCGCCAGGCTCGCAAGATTGCCCGCTGGGCTTCCAATGTCTACGTAAAAATTCCGGTCACCAACACGCGCCGCGAGCCGATGTACAACCTGATCCGCTGCCTGAGCCAGGACGGCATTCAAATCAACGCTACCGCTCTGCTCGCTCTCGATCAGGTTGACCACGTCGCGCAAGCCCTGCGCGGAGGTGCTCCTTCTTACATTTCCGTATTCGCTGGGCGCGTAGCCGATACCGGTCGCGATCCAGTTCCCCTGATGCAATCCGCCCTCAAGTTAATGGCGCCTGAACCTCGCTGCCAGTTGGTTTGGGCCAGCCCGCGCGAACTGCTCAACATCTTTCAGGCCGATGAAATCGGCTGCCACATCATCACGGTCACGTCAGATGTATTAAAGAAGATTAGCCTGGTGGGAAAAGATCTGCACGAGTACTCCCTTGAAACGGTGCAGATGTTTCATAACGATGCCGCTCATTCGAAATTTGCACTGGAGGTCGCGCCGGAAGAACGTCCGGTTGGATCCTTTGCCCGCAAATAGCTATCCCGGATATCTTCCCGTGATATAGCCCTCCAATTCCTCAATGTGCTGTGCTTGACCAGAAATAATCCACTTCACCAGATCACCCAGTGAAACCACGCCGGCCACGCGATCGTCATCCCCCATCACTGGCAGGTGCCGAAAACGATGCTTGGTCATGATCGTCATGCATTCGTCCACCGTCTGTCGCGGCGTTACGAAGACCACCGGAGAAGTCATGATCTCCCGGACCATCGTATCTTTCGATGAATGACCTTTGAGAATTACTTTTCGCGCGTAGTCGCGCTCCGAAAGAATTCCCACCAACCTGTTCTCCGACATGACCAGCAACGCGCCTACACTCTCTACTGCCATTTTCTCGATCGCCTGATAAACAGACTGGTCGGGCCCTATCGATAAAACTCTGCTGTTACTTTTGTTCCTCAACACCAGTGCAATGGTATCCGCAAGTTTCATTAGGCCTCCACGCGCGCCGCTTCGCGTGCAAAGTTCGTTTTCAGAAAGCCAATCCAGCCTAAGCCGGAAGGATTATACGCCTGATGTCGGTATTCAACCGCAATCATTACTCACACCTCGCACCGGCCACAACAGATGACATTCTCCTGCGATACGTTGGCCGGAAAATCGTTGCCGCTTGAGAATCCGCCGCTCGGACGGGTTTCAATTTGCGGAATTAGAACCTGCTCTTGCGTTTTCCCGCTTGCTCTTGTCTATAATGGCCGGGTCGCAGCCTGGCCTCCATCTCCAGGGCAAGTCAGTTTCTCGCTATTCTGATTTTTTCCGCGGCACGGCTGAGGTAGAAATTGTCGGTTGATTGCATACGTGTGAGGCCCGGTGTCGAAGTGGCCAGCCTGAGTGACGTCGGCTGCCAGCGCCAAAACAATGAGGACTCCTATCTCTACTGGGAGCCAGCCGACGATCAGGACTTCCAACGTAAAGGCCGATTATCCGTAATCGCTGATGGCATGGGTGGACACGAGGGTGGCCAGGAAGCCAGCCGCCTGGCGGTGGAAACCGTCCGCGAAGTTTATGATCGCACTTTCGTCGACGCCCCCCAAGCGGCCCTGCTCGAATCTTTTGCCGCAGCCCACACCCGCATTCTGGATTACGCCGAACAGCATCCTGTTTTTCAAGGGATGGGAACCACCTGTACCGCTTTGGTTCTGCTCGGCCAGCAACTCTATTTCGCCCATGTCGGCGATAGCCGCCTCTACCTGATTCGCCAGAACAAGATCCAGCGCCTCACGCGCGATCACTCCTACGTCGGCAGGCTGGTAGAAAGCGGCCTGGTCCGCCCCGAGGAGGCCGAAAGCCATCCCCAGCGCCACATCCTCACCGCTGCCTTGGGCGCGGGAAGCGAAGTCGCAGTCGACGGGCCAGACCGCAGCACTCCTCTGCGCGACGGCGACGCCCTATTGCTTTGCACCGATGGTCTTTGGGGTGTCGTGGCCGAGGCTGACTTGGAGGTTGCGGTCAGCAAATATGTGCCCGCGGAGTGCTGCGCCGCCCTGGTGAAACTCGCCCGTGAGCGCGGCGGCCCCGATAACATTACTCTGCAAGTTCTTCACGTCGGCGCTTGATTGTGTCCTTCGCTCACGGCAGACATAATTTTCCCGCCGAAACTGCAATCCTCTGCACATCTTCCTGACCACCGCAATGTTCCGCAACCACACTAAACCACTCGACAAGCTAGTGTTAAGACTGATGAATGGAATTCGGACAACGGCCTGGCGATTGCTATATCCAGCCTGTCGATAATGTCTATTATTACGATAGACTTTATGGCATAATAGCCAACCATGAAGATCTCGCAAAAGGGACTCTACGCTCTTCAGGCAATGATGATGC
This sequence comes from Candidatus Acidiferrum sp., assembly GCA_035602195.1. Classification (GTDB taxonomy): domain Bacteria; phylum Acidobacteriota; class Terriglobia; order Terriglobales; family Acidobacteriaceae; genus Sulfotelmatobacter. The sequence goes on along the minus strand of DATNMU010000338.1, from coordinate 8,549 downwards.
TCGCCCGTCATCACCATCAGGGCGCCATCAAGATTCGTGAAATTGCCTATGAAGAGGATCTTCCAGAGAAGTTCCTGGAACTGATCCTGCTGGAACTCAAAAACGCACGCATGGTTGAAAGCGTGCGCGGAGCCAAGGGCGGCTATCAACTGCGTCGCGATCCTTCCGAGATCCGTTTAAGCGAGATCATGCGGCTGATCGATGGCCCGCTGGCGCCCTTCGCCGACGCCGAGCAGTTGCGCGTGCTCATCGACCGCGACCTTCCGCACCGCTCCCTCTACCAGGTCTTTCTCGATGTGCGCGACGCCGCCGCACACATCCTCGATAACACTTCGCTCGCTGACTTAATCTCCGGTATCCCTCGCTCTGCCAAAGGCAAGCGCTCGGCCAAGAAGAAACAGAAGGGCAGTCTGCTGCCTATGGTGGTCGGAGGCAAGAAAGGTGAATAGACGCTTTCTGGTCGCGCTGCTCCTGGCAGCCAACGCCCCAGTCTCCGCTGCTGCGCAAAACGCAATTCGCGTGGGCGCTTTTCCCAACATCACGCACGCCCAAGCCATGGTTGGGAAGGCGAACGGATGGTTCGACAAGGCCATGGGCCCGCAAGTGAAAGTGCAATGGACCAGCTTTAACGCCGGTCCGGCCGCGATTGAGGCCCTGTTTGGCGGTGCGATCGATATGACCTATGTCGGCCCAAATCCGGCGATTAACGGCTACGTCCGGTCTAACGGAGAGGCTGTGCGTGTGATAGCGGGAGCCGCCAGCGGTGGCGCGTCGCTGATCGTGCGCAATGACAGCGGAATTCAGAAGCCCGAGGATTTCCACGGAAAGCGCGTCGCCTCCCCGCAGTTCGGCAACACTCAAGACGTGGCCCTGCGCAATTGGCTGAAGAGTCATGGAATGAAGACCACCGACAAAGGTGGCGACGTTCAGATCATCCCAATGGCGAATCCGGATCAGCTAACGCTGTTCCTGAGGAAGGAACTAGATGCAGCCTGGGCGCCAGAACCGTGGGCGACTCGACTGATCCACGAAGGCAACGGCCGGCTCTTCGTCGATGAGCGCAGCCTCTGGCCGAACGGACAATTCGTCATCGGATTGTTAGTCGTCAACACAAAGTTCCTGAAGAACCATCCAGACTTGGTCAAGAACTGGATTCGAGCCCACGTCGAGCTGACTGATTGGATCAGCGCGCACCCAGCCGACGCGAAAAAGCTCCTGAATCAACAAATCCACAACGAGACCGGTAAAGCTCTTCCTGCAATCGTTCTTGATGAAGCCTTTGCCCGCATACAGGTCACTTACGATCCTCTGCATAGCGCACTTTTAACTGCCGCTCAACAAGCATTTGACGATGGATTTCTCGGCCGGCAAATGCCCAACCTTTCCGGGCTCTACGATGTCACGGTGCTCAATCAGGTGCTGGCCGAGAAGGGAAGAAAGGCCATTCAATGAGCACGAACGCGCATAATTTGTCCGCGCAGTTTCCAATCGCCGTCGACCATCATAGTTCCGTGCGTGCTGATGGTTCGCGCGGCAAGGCAGGTTTGGTCACAGCGCCGCGCCCCATCCGCGGAATCTCCCTCGCGGTTCCCAAAGTTGCCTTAAGCGATATCTGCCTGAGTTACCGCAGCCAGAGCGGCGAGCGGCTGCTCGCGCTCGACCATATCAATCTACAGGTGAAACCGGGTGAGTTTCTCTGCATCGTGGGCCCGTCTGGATGTGGTAAGTCAACCTTGCTTCACTTGATCGCAGGCCTGCACCAACAAACGTCAGGACAAATTCTTGTGGACGGCAAGAACGTGCAAGGGCCGGGCACGGACCGCATTCTGATCTTCCAGGAACTTGGTCTCTTTCCCTGGCTTACGGTTGGCCAAAACGTCGAATTCGGCATGAAGATGAAAGGCATCGGCAAGGCCGAAAGGGAAGAGAAGACTCAGTCCTATCTGCGCCTCGTGCACCTCTCGCAGTTTAAAGACAGCTACACACATCAGCTTTCCGGCGGCATGCGCCAGCGCGTCGCGTTGGCCCGCGCTCTTGCAACTGAACCAGACGTCCTATTAATGGACGAACCTTTCGCCGCGCTCGATGCCCAGACACGCGACCTGCTGCACGACGAACTCGAACGTATCTGGTCAGAGACCGGACGCACCATAATCTTTGTTACGCACAATGTGCGCGAGGCTATCCGCCTCGGCGATCGCGTCGCTCTGTTGACCTTCCGCCCGGGCCGCGTGAAGCGCGAGTTTCCCGTTAATCTGCCGCGGCCCCGCGCACTCGAAGACGTTCACGTCGCGCACGCCGCGCGCGAGATTCTCGATGAACTGCGCGAAGAGATCAACCGCTCCCTCGAAGTGGAATTCAACGTAGGCGTGAAGCCACACGTGGAAATCGGAGCGGAACAATAACCATGAAACGCGCCGCTCGCTTACTCGTCTTCTACGCCGGCCTGCTCGGCGTCTGGACTCTACTGGCTGAATTGAAGATTTGGCCGCCGTATTTGTTTCCCACACCTTGGGGCGTTGGTGAGGCTCTATACGCCGGCTTCCAGGACCACAGTTTCCTAATTGCAATTGCAGTCAGCATGCGGCGCGTTTTGATCGGCTACGCGATTTCTGTCGTGCTCGGTATGTTTCTCGGATTAGGCGTAGCGAGCAGCAAATTTCTCGAAGAAACTATGGGCGGCTTGCTGGTGAGCCTGCAGAGCCTGCCCAGCATTTGCTGGTGGCCGCTGGCGCTGCTCTGGTTCGGTCTCAGCCAGAATACAATTCTCTTCGTGGTTGTGATGGGTTCGCTGCTCTCAGTCACGTTGGCCATGGAGGACGGCCGCAAGCAGATGCCGAAGATTTACGGCATGGCCGGTCGCAACCTCGGGGCCAGCGGATTTCAATTGTTTTGGCATGTGCTCTTGCCTGCCAGCCTTCCTTTCATTGTTTCTGGCCTGAAGCAGGGATGGGCCTTTGCCTGGCGCTCCTTGATCACCGCCGAAATGCTGTACTTGAGCCTGGGGCTCGGGCAAGTCCTGATGATGGGCCGTGATCTGAACGACATGAGCGCAGTGATCGCTGTGATGATTTTGATTATTGCCATCGGCTACGTTGTGGATGGAGTCGTCTTCAAATCAATGGAGCGCCATTTGCAGAACAAGTGGGGTTTGACACCGTCGACTTAAACCGAGGTCAGGAAAAGTTTCCCGCGTTTTCCGGATTTAGTTAAGCAAAAAAGCAAACAAATGATGAACAGCAGCATATTTCACATCAGAATCACTAGTAAGTTTATGGTCATAGTAGTAACGATGGGAAGGCCGCATCATTCGTAACCTCCCAGCAAGTTTTTGTCGTTCCCGATCTATCGCGCAACCGAAATTCAAAAGGAGAGAACTTCACTTCGATGAAACCAACTAGGGATGTACTTCTCATTGCTCTGACGCTGGCCACCCTTTCAGCCGGCTCATGGGCCCAAACCTCGTCGCCCGCTGCACCGCCCCAGCCGCCCGTCACCGCTACCGATATCCAGGCGTTGAAGGATGCCCTTGCCGCTCAACAGCAGCAGATTCAAGCCCTGCAGGAGGAACTGCATCGTAAGAATCAAGTCGCCGAGCAAGCGCAATCCACTGCGGCTGACGCATCTGCAAAAGCGGACGCTGCGCAAGCTCAGACTCGCCAGCAGCAGCAAACCGTCAGTCATCTGGAAACCGACTTCGCCACCTTGAAGTCTGTGAACACTTCCGCGACGAACCAGGCAACCGTGCACAACGCCGTGCTGTCGTTGCAGGACTCACCACAAAAGCCGGGTCCAGATGAACCGCAGACCTACAACCAACAGATGGAGGGCCCGCTGACCATCCACTTCCGAGGCATCAACATCACACCCGGCGGATACGCCGCTGCCGAATTTGTGCGCCGCTCGAAAGCGCTCGGCGCCGATGTGCAAACCCCCTTCAACTCCGTGCCTGTGCCGGGTGCCTCGCAAAGCTCGGTCCCGGAATTTTTCGGATCAGGCCGGCAATCTAAAATCACCACCTTTGTCGATGGCCGTTTGAAGAACGTCACTCTTTCTAGCTACGTCTCCGCCGACTTTCTTTCCTCCGGCGTCACCTCCAACTCCAATTCAACCAACGGTTACACCCTTCGTCTTCGCCAGGCGTGGGGACAAGTCAAGTTTGACAATGGCTGGAGCTTTGTCGGCGGCCAGATGTTTGGCTTGCTAACGGAGAACGGCGCAGGAATCTCTCCTGACGACGATCTCGGCAGAACCAACGACGCGCGTCCAAGAACCATCGACTCGTCGTATAACGTCGGTTTCGTCTACACCCGCCAGTATGGAATCCGCGTAGCCAAAAACTTCGGCGACAAGATTGCATTTGCTGTTGCTATGGAAAATGCGCAGGGTACTCTTACCACCCACGGCAATGGAGATAATTTCCTCCTCGGCCAGCCGGGTGCCAGTAACAGCTACAACACCACTGCGACCTACACCTTTAATCCTTCACCCGACCTGATCGCAAAAGTGGCCTTTGATCCCGGCTTTGGCCACTACGAGATCTTTGGCCTCTACGACCGCTTCACCGATCGGGTATTTCCTTGCGGCGAAGTAGCTAGCGCCACTGCCACTTTTTGCGGTGGCAGCACGGTTGCGGGCCCCAACTCCCTGGGAGTGTACGACGCCTCAAAAAACGGAGGCGGCGCAGGCGCAAGCGCGCGCTGGGCTTTCCTCAACAAGCACATCGTCTTCGGTGTGAAAGGCTTCGGTGGAAGTGGAGTTGGACGCTACGCCACCGGTGGATTGTCCGATCTTGCAATCAATGGCAATGGCACACTTCATTTAATCAAGAACTTCGCTGGCCTGAGCACCCTCGAGTTCCACACCAAGAAATTTGATATCTACAGCTACGCTGGAGTCGAATACGCCGGCCGCGCAGTGAGCTTCGATCCCTTACAGGCAGCGGGCAAAACCGCAGGCGAAGTCGGCTACGGCGCTCCGCTCTTCAACAATTCGGGCTGCTACACCGAATTGCCTCCCGCAGTGAATACCGGTTTCACTCCCACTACTCCCGCCAATTGCACCGCCGACACCCGTGCCCTGATCGAAGGCACTCTCGGCTTCTGGTACCGCTTCTATAGCGGTCCCCGCGGCAGATTCCAGTTCGGTACCCAGTATTCTTACCTTACCCGTCAGACCTGGTCTGGCATCCCAGCGAAAGGAACTTCCGGAACTCCGCAAGGAGTGGACAACATGATCTTCACCTCGTTCCGCTACGTGTTGCCGTAGATCTCAGAGCCGCCGGCCCGGTTTCGGCCACTCTCCTTTTCCAGGCCGGCGGTGTTAACTTAATCTGGGTGAGACTCTGACGCGGTGGTGAGTCGCGAAGCGACGTCATTCATAAGCCCCGGACGTAAGTCCGGGGGTGACGTTGCGACAAGAGGCGAGTCCCCTTCAGGGGACGGTGCCTCCGCGAAACCGATTCTCAAGCCATCGAGGTACAAACATGAACTCCCGACGCAACTTCCTTCAACACATATCCGCCGCCGCACTCGCTGCCGGTGCGACGCCCAAATTATTATCCTGGGCTCTTCCTCAACAACAAACCGTCGACTTCCCCGGCGAAGACGGCATGCTTCTCCGCTCCTACCGTTTCGTCGATCTCGAAAGTCCGGTCGAATATTTCAACACCTGGCTCACCCCGGTCCCGCACTTCTTCGTGCGCAACCACATGCACGAACCCAGCGAACTCGATCCCGCGGATTGGCGCTTCTCAGTCGGCGGCGAAGTCGAGAAACCGTTCGCCCTGACCCTCGCCGAACTTTCCAAACTTGAGACGCACTCAGTCGTCAACACGCTCGAATGCGCTGGCAACGGCCGCAGCCTGTATCGGCCGCCGGCGCCCGGCGTCCAATGGGGAAAAGGTGCTGTCGGCACCGCGCGGTTTACTGGTCCGCGACTGCGTGATGTCCTGCAGCGCGCCGCAGTGAAGCCAACCGGCAAGCATGTCATGTTTCGCGGACTCGACGAAGTTCCCGGCAAAGTCCCGCCCTTTATTCGCAGCATCCCAATTGAAAAAGCGCTCGATGCCGACACCCTCCTCGCCACTCACATGAACGGCGCGCCTCTCACCAAGCATCACGGCTTTCCCGCCCGCGCCCTCGTCCCCGGCTGGATAGGCGCGGCCTCCTGCAAATGGATTACAGAAGTCAGAGTGCTCGACAAAGAATTCGCCGGCAATTTCATGAACCCGGGCTATCGCCTGCCGAACGAACCGGTAAAACCAGGTGAGACGGTGAAGCCGGAAGACACGCATCCAGTCACCGTCCTCGGCGTGAAGTCGGTGATCTCAGGTCCAACCGATGGCGCGAATCTGAAAGCAGGGAAGATCTCAATACACGGCGCCGCATGGTCCGGAGAAGCCGACATTACGAGAGTCGAGATATCGACCGACGCCGGCGCGACCTGGTCTCCCGCCGCACTCGGCCGTGAACAAGCGCACTACGCCTGGCGCTTATGGACCTTCGATTGGAAAACGCCCAAGATCGGCGAGTACACAATTATGTCGCGAGCCACAGACAGCCAAGGCCGCACCCAGCCCGCAACGCCCATCTGGAATCCCAGCGGCTATCTCTACAACGCGGTCGATCAGGTGAACATCCATGTCTCATAAAAATGATTCGTATCAGGCCACGCCTTCAGGCGTGCCACTAACGCCGCAGAGTGAGGGCGCCTTTAGGCGCAGCAATTCCGACACGCCACTGACGGACGCCCCACTTCTCGCTTCCTTTGCGAGAAGTGGGATGTTCCAGCTCCTTCTGGCCATCGCTTTTCTTTTTCTCGCAGTCTCATCTCCATTCCTGGCCCGCGCCCAAAACCCCGCCCCGTCAAAGCCCACAGCCGACCTTCCCCCCGGAGCAATGCAGGCCAAAGCCACCACTGCCTGCACCGAATGCCACGAAGCGCGCATCATCCTGCAGCAGCGCCTGACCAAGGCTGCGTGGACGAAAGAAGTAGATAAGATGACGAAATGGGGCGCGGTAGTGGACGCTGCGGACCGCGATGCTCTGATCGATTACCTGAGCACTAACTTCAGTCCCGACAAGTCCCCGTATGAGCCGTCGAAAACTGCCACGGAAAAAACCGGGTCAGGAAAATCATCAAAGTAGATTTGAAAGGGCGCGCCTTCAGCCGCGCCGCGTAAGATAAACAAAGACGTGGGCTTTAAGCCCTTGCTTTCACTAAACGGCAAAGCGCTACCGACCCAATGTCCATGCTTCCAGAACATTACGGCAGCGCCGCCAATTTCGCACAATTCTCTGATGCTAAAAGATTAGAAAAAGTTGCGGCCCGCTTCTAGTGCATTGTCAGGTTCCGGCAAGTTCTAAGGTTTTCCCTCTGCCTCCCCCGTGCCCTCTGTGGTCAAGCTTTTTTCCGGACGCAACAGCGGAAACAAAATAACATCGCGAATCGTGTGGGAATCCGTCAAAAGCATGCACAGCCGGTCCACTCCCACGCCCACTCCGCCCGCCGGAGGCATCCCGTAAGAGAGCGCCCGAATGTAGTCCTCATCCATCTGGTGCGCTTCCTCGTCGCCGCGCTCGCGCTCTTGTAACTGCGCCTCAAATCGCCGCCGCTGATCTTCGGGATCGTTGAGTTCGCTGAACCCATTGGCAATTTCCATCTGGCCTACGAACATCTCCCAACGCTCCGTCCACTCTGGCTCGTCCGGCTTCTGCTTCGACAACGGCGACACCGCAGTAGGGAACTCGTAGATAATCGTCGGCTGCGTCAGGTGTTCCTCCGCCACCGCTTCGAATAAACCGGCAATCGTTCTCCCCAAAGGCTCATTCGGATCGTAAGCCATATGCGCGTGCGCCCGGTTGAAGCGCTCCACTAATTTGCCGACTCCCTCGTGATTCGCAAACTCGCGCATCTCCGGCTTCGCGCCCGCCGCCGCCGGCCAATACTGAATGATGGCCTCCCGCATCGTCAGCCGCTGCCAGTTCGCCCAATCGATCTCCTTATCTCCCCATTTCGTTTTCGTCCCGCCTGTCACATCTTTCGCCGCCTGCGTAATTAACTCCTGCGTCAGATCCATCACGCCCTGAAAATTCGTATACGCCTGATAGAACTCCAGCATGGTGAATTCAGGATTCCACCGCCATCCCAACCCTTCATTGCGAAAGTTGCGATTGATTTCATACACCCGATCGAACCCGCCCACCAGCAACCGCTTCAGATAAAGTTCCGGCGCGATGCGCAAGTACAAGTCCATGTCCAGTGTGTTGTGGTGCGTCACAAAAGGCCGCGCCACAGCTCCGCCTGCAATCGGCTGCATCATCGGAGTCTCCACCTCGACAAATCCGTGCGACTCCATCGTGCGCCGCAACGACTGCACCAGCTTGCTGCGCTTCAAAAATACTTCCCGCACCTCTGGATTCACCACCAGATCCACATACCGCTGCCGGTAACGCAACTCCACATCCGTGAGCCCGTGCCATTTCTCCGGCAATGGCAGCAGGTCCTTGCTCAGAAACGTAATTTCTTCCACGTGAATCGAGAGTTCT
>DATNMU010000337.1:0-6466 GCA_035602195.1 Candidatus Acidiferrum sp. | reverse complement strand
GTACAAGAATCGCGACCTGGAGTTGGTCACCGTCTCCGCAAACATGCCGGACGAAAAGCCCAGTGTCCTGAGAATGCTTGAGAAAAAGCATGCTACCAGCCGAAACCTGCTGTTCGATTCGAATGATACGGCCGCCCTTCAGACGGCGTTTGATCCAATCTGGGAGTCGGCGGTTCCCTACACCGTTCTCATCGATGCCGCAGGCAAAGTTCTCTACAAGAATCTCGGCACCGTGGACATGCTTGAATTGCGGCGCACCATTCTGGCGAATCTTCCTTCCGACTACATCGGCTTCAATCACTACTGGCAGGCGGGTTCCACGCAGGAGCAACCGGTGAAGAGTGGCGGACGATAAGATCTTGCCCCGTACCTTGCAGCGATGGCTCTCCTCCGCGCAATTTAGAAATCCCTGGGAAGTACTCCTGGAATTGTTGTCTCCGCTTGACTGCGCTTCAGGAGGCTCGATGAAAAAATATCTACGCGTGATGCTGGCTGTGATTCCTGCACTTTGTGCTCTGGCACTGGCGCCGGTCCCTTGCGTGGGCGACGAAATTCCAAAAACGGCTTGGAGGCGGCCCCTCGGACAACCGCTAGCGAATCCGGGCGTCCGAAAAAACAAGTCAGACATTGACGATGGCTACTGGCAGGGTGCCCCGGTTGGCGGATTCGGCGCCGGCACATTTTCCAGGACCTATCGTGGTGACTTTGCTCGCTGGCACATCAAGGCTGGTGTTCACAAATACGCTCCGGTCTATGCGAACCAGTTCGCCATGTTCCAGCAAGTCGCCGGCGAACCCGCGGGAACCGCTCAGGTCCTCATCACCGATCACCCCAAGAACGGCGAACTCTCCAGTTGGAAGTGGGACTATCCCGTCGGCGCAGGCGAATACGCGGCGCTATTCCCGAAATCCTGGTATGACTACAAGTGGGACAAGTTCCCGGCGCATGTCGTGTTAGAGCAGTTCTCTCCCGTTCTGCCGAATAACTACAGGGAATCGAGCTACCCGGTTGCGGTTTACAGTTGGCACGCAGAAAATCCCACCAATAAGATTGTCACCGTTTCCATCCTGCTCTCATGGACCAACATGGGCGGCTGGTTCCGCAACTATCTGCGCGATTTTCAAGGCGCCCTCAATCAGGGAAATCAGAACCATTTCCGCAAAGAAGCTGTCACGAGGGCTGAAACCATGAAAGGCGTCGTCTTTGATCGCAGCCGGGCCGACGGCGCCGAAAGCGAATGGGATGGTGAATTTTCGATCGCGGCAGTGGAATCACCCGGTGTGGAGGTCTCTTACCAGACGGAATTTCTAGCCGACGGCGATGGCAAAGCCGTTTGGACTCCTTTCTCCAAGGACGGCAAGCTCGCGGACAGTGATACTTCGTGGGTCAGCGCTAGTGAGAAATTGGGCGGCGCCATCGCGGTCAAATTTACTCTTCGACCCCGCGAGGAAAAAATTGTTCCGATGGTAATTGCGTGGGATTTTCCTGTCGTGGAGTTTGGCCAGGGCCGTAAGTGGAACCGGAAGTACACCGACTTTTACGGCGCCAACGGCCGCAATTCGTGGGCTATCGCTCGCGATGGTTTGCTCCACGCCTCCGAGTGGAGCGACGCCATCAACACCTGGCAAAAGCCTTATATCGATGACGAAAACAAGCCGGCTTGGTATCGAGGCATGCTTTTCAATGAGCTTTATGCTCTCACGGATGGCGGCACGTTTTGGGGACGCCAAGTGAACTCCGACCACAATGCGCCTGCAACGTTCGCTCTGCTCGAGTGTTTCGACTACGCATACTACGGAACGTTGGACGTGCGTTTCTACGGCTCCATGCCGCTTCTGAAGTTTTGGCCCACCATTGACAAACAAGTCTTGCGTGAATTTGCACAAACCGTTCCTCACGAATGGCCAGAGCTGGGCCTTTGGGTTTGGAAAACGCAGCAGACGGGCGAGCCGGTCCTGCACAAACGCAAGAAAATTGGAGCCGTGCCGCATGATCTGGGCGTTCCAGAAGGGGACCCGTTCATCGCCGTTAACGAACCTGGCTGGCAAGACACCAATGACTGGAAAGACCTGAATTCGAAATTTGTTCTCATGGTTTATCGGGACTACGTGTTGACCGGGAAAGAAGACAAGGGCTTTCTGCGCGAAATGTGGCCCGCGATGAAGGAAGCAATTACATACCTACGACAGTTTGACCGCGGCGGCGGAATTCCGGAAAACGGTGGATATCCCGATCAAACCTACGATTCCTGGGTTGTGAACGGCATCAGCGCGTATTGCGGCAGCCTATGGCTCGCGGCCTTGCGGGCAGCGGAAGAAAGCGCGCTAGCGCTGGGGGAAAGCAGTGCAGCGGCGGAATATCACCGCATGTTTGTTAAAGCGCAGAAGACCTACGTCGAGAAACTCTGGAACGGGCAATATTTCCGCTATGACATGGACAACCAATCCAAAGATGCGATTCAGGCGGACCAACTCGCCGGGCAGTGGTACGCTAATCTGACGGGCTTGGGTGATCTCGTGCCCAAAGAGATGCAAATCTCCGCGCTTAAAAAAATTTTTGCGAACAATGTGATGAAGTTTGGTAACAGCGAAATGGGCGCGGCGAATGGCATGGCCGCAGACGGCTCAGTTCTGCGCGGAAATGAACAGGGGGAGGAAGTCTGGGCCGGAACGACATTTGCCCTGGCCTCACTCTTTCTGAGCGAAGGCATGAAAGACGAGGCATACAAAACCGCTTGGGGCGTGTATCACGTAATCTACGACACCAAAGGCTACTGGTTCCGTACCCCCGAAGCTTGGGACGACACCGGAAACTTCCGCGCCTCCATGTACATGCGCCCAACCGCCGTCTGGGCCATGGAGATGGCCGCTCCGCCCAACTACTAATCAGCACTAATGACGCCGACTTCGGACAAATTTGGTTCCGGCGTTGCGGGTCTTGCGCCGCTTGCCTCTGATCGTCAGTGTTACCCCTGTAAGCTCGGCGTATCGGGATCCTTATCCTTCGTGGTCACGGACATGCTGCCGATGAAGAAGTCCAGCAGGAATCGTTCTTCGGCATTGGCGTGCCTGTAGAGCAGGGACAATTCATCTTCCGCGTGAGCGACGACCTTTTTCTTGTGGTAACGGGGATATTCCTTTTTCTTTACAAGGCAAGCTCATCCCCGGACAGATATCAGTGGAAGGCGAAATTATCGGTAGAACGTTCGAGAACGTCGACTTTCAAATCCTACCGGGCAGATACAAAGGAATATTGCGCTACGTTTCTGAGAAAAACTTTGTTCAAGGGCCCATGGGCACTCTCGGTCAAAAAGGAGACTTTATCCCTAACAGGATGCTCGTTTTGCCGCAAGCGTCGAGCAATTCAAGTTTCACATCACCGACGACATGCTGCCGCCACTGCTGGATAAGTTGTCGGTCGAGGTGAAATGAAATTCACCAATCCAAATATTCGCTACAGGGTGAGGCACGGTCAAAACGTACCTGACGATATGCATTCTTATACGGTCGAAGAATGGAATGGAACTATTTTGCTGCGACACTTTGCCGTTCTAATTTCCCAGTCGCAGAGATTGACCCATACCCCCGCCGAAAGCTACATCGAACGATGGTTCGAATTGTATGCGGACAAGTTGCCGACAGACGGCGGGCAAATAAGGATCGACCTAAATGAAGTGCAGATACTCTAAGGCTTCGGGGGTTGGCTACTGATTCGCTGAGCTTTTGCCAGCAATCGACTCATTTCACGTAGGAGTATTCGTCTGCGCTCCGGGTCGTTCACGGTCTTGAGTTCTGAGGCCGCCGCCTCAAGTTGCTGTTGCACTTCGTTGAAACCATCATCGGCCATAATTGAATTACGCCGGTTAACCTGAAATCGTGAAGACGTGCTTCCAGTCTCGGCGCTTCGGATTTCCCTCGTTTCGTTTCATATCGAGTTCCGATAGTTTTTCCAGGAACTCCTCCCAGGTTAGGCTAACGATTTGGGATTTCTGCGACTCTGGCGGATGAAGGTCTCTGACGTATCGTTTGGGGGCGCGTTGGTCGTGAGTGGACATCAATTCGTAACGCTGATAGGTAGAAGGCTTTTTGCAGTTCGGGCACATCATCTGCAAACCGCCTTCTGGAAAATCAGGTTTGGGGGCCCACAGGGGATCATAGGATGCTAGGGACGCCAAATTTATTTCGCCGTGGGTGACTGGTTTATGGCAGTGCTGACAATTCAAAACACATTGAGGCATTTGCATCGCTCCGGGGGACAGGCTGAGAGCCGTCATCATATTAATGGTCTGGCGTCGGACCTCCTATACCACTAAGGTGGTGTTGACCACTAAGGTGCTATTCGCCCCCAAATTCGCCTTTCCTTCGTTTATCCCGCCCTGGAGAGGGTTAAATCGAGTTCCATGGCAACGGCAATCCAGGATGTCGTCTGCGCCATTCGGCTCTTGCTTCCCTAAGTTGCAGAATAGGAACTTCGCATGGCGGCCAGTAGTTCGGTTCATGCGAGCAGATATATTTCGCGGCTTGACCAAAGCGTAGCAGCTCGGTTTCTGGCATCCTTTGGAGACATCGCCGAAGGGCTTCAACAGTCAATTCGATTTGGGTTACGCCGGGCATGAATGAATAAATATAAAATGTCCGGGTCCTTTCTCCTATGCCACTAAGGTGCCGGTGGCCCCGAGTGAGCCGAGTTCGCCTTTCCTTCGTTTAGCCCCGCCGCGTTCCGACAGCATCCAATATTTATGCGCCCCCCTCGAATTGATACCGCCCAATTGACCCTCGTTAGTCAGCCGTTTGATGATCCGAACTTCCTTTTCGAACTGAAGCACGACGGTTTTAGAGCATTGGCGCACGTCTGGGACGGACACTGCGAGTTGGTTTCACGCCGAAACTCGTATAAAAGTTTTCAAGAACTCCACAGCCGATGAGCACGTCGGCTGGATCGTTCCCGACAGGCTCCAGATGATTTTTGCCCAGTTCGGTATAGCGAAGATAATAGCGGCCTTCTGGACGATGGACTTCTTTTCCAGCGATGATCCCCACCAACGGTTTCAGCTTATTGCCGTCCCACACAGGCTTGATGTATGTGTATTTCCCGTCACCTGTATTGATTCTCAGCAGCACGCCAACACGGCCCTTTCGCGCCATAATTCACCCCTGCAGTTACACTACGGAGGCAAACGCGAAACGGCTATTTTGGGCCACTTGGGTTCAATCCGTTACGAGACGTAACGGGTTTTCTATCCCATTGGTTTTATGGGTTATGGCGGAGAGGGTGGGATTCGAACCCTGCTTAAGCCTAAGAAATTTCCATCAATATTGGTAAATCTTCAGCACCTTTAGTGTCAACAACGAAAGCGGGCGGATAAGGGCAATTTGAGGTTTTCCCAACAACGATGGAAAATCTGCCACTTCGATATTTCCTGTCGATGTCTTAGGAAGACTTAGGATAGTTACGCCTCAACCTTCAATGTCGTGTGTGGCCATTGCGCTCACCGCAAGAAAATTTAAGTTTGGCTCGCTGTCCTCACAAAAGAACCACGCGGACATCTCAAATAGAATACCGCCGGATTATTGAGCGATCGGCGCCTGCAGGTAGCCGTCCAGAGTCCAACAATCCTGTCCTCATCCAGAGTGGCCTTTTTTTAGCGCCCGTAAATCAGCACGCGGAATGTTCCGGGAATCGGCTTCCGTTCCGCCTCGGGATTTTCTTTGGTTGGAGCAGGAGGAGCAGGACCAAAATCTGCGGTGGTCAGAAAAAGGTTGTGCGTCTTTGGATCGACACCAATCGTGCCAGTGCCAAACTCGGTTTTGAGCGTCTCGACTTCCGTGAGCTTGTCCGGCGAATCCTCGTGAAAAATGTGGACCTTGCCATCGCGGGTGGAGACAAACAACAGCGCGGTTGCAGGCTCGTAGACGCTGCCGTCGACACCAGCGCTGATGGGCAGCGACTGGATGACCTTCCCGTTATCCGCATTCATCATGACCAGGAATTGCGGGTCGCGGCCGCTGGAAAATAAACGCCGGTGCTCACGATCCATTTCCATGGCGGCAGGTTTTCCCGCGGGCGCCACGGGCCAGCGCGCTTTGAGGGTAAGCGTGTGCGTGTCGACTACGGCCACGTCACTCTTCTCCTCATTGTCGTCATAGATGGAGCCCTTGCCATCGGCAACGGGATATTCAACGGCGCCGCCCATGTCGATCACCTTCACTACGGATTCCTTGACCGGGTCGATAACCGTGGAGTTTTTGCTCTCGCCGTTAAATGTGAAGACAAGTTTGGACGCTGGGTCGTAAAGAATGGAGTCGGTGTCCGGGGAGCTTTTGATTTTGCGGGTGACTTTGAGTGTCTTGAGATTGAACACTGCCACGTTGGCGGCATCTCCGTCGGTCACAAATCCCTTACCAAGCTCGGGAAGTATCAGAACACCATGGCAGCCCTTCAAGCCGGAAATGGTGCCCACCACGGA
>DATNMU010000336.1:0-3284 GCA_035602195.1 Candidatus Acidiferrum sp. | reverse complement strand
ACCGTGCGGTGCCCCAGGATAAACTTTCAAGGTCGCGTCCCTGATGAGCTTGGATTGGAGAAGGCCAGAGTCGGCGAGCGGCACGATCTGGTCGTCGTCGCCTTGTAGGATCAGCGTCGGTACGTCGAACTTCTTCAGATCGTCTGTTTGATCCGTTTCTGAGAACGCCTTGATGCAGTCGTACGCCCCCTTGATCGAAGCTTGCATTCCCTGTAGCCAGAACGAATCCCTAACGCCTTGCGAAGTCTTAGCGCCTGACCTGTTATAGCCGTAGAAGGGCAAGCTCAGATCCTTGAAGAACTGGGAGCGGTCAGCTACGACGCTGGCGCGAATTTGGTCAAATACAGAGATGGGCAAGCCTCCGGGATTGTTCTTTGTCTTTAGCATCAGGGGCGGCACTGAGGCGATCAGTACAGCCTTCGACACGCGCTTGCTGCCGTGCCGACCGATGTAACGCGCAACCTCGCCGCCTCCCGTAGAATGGCCGACCAGAGTGGCGTTCTTCAGATCGAGCGTTTCAATGAGCTCGGCGAGGTCATCCGCGTATGTGTCCATCTCATTGCCGTTCCACGGCTGGCTTGAGCGACCGTGGCCGCGCCGGTCATGAGCGATGACGCGATAGCCTTTCTCGCCTAGAAACAGCATCTGTGAGTCCCATGCATCCGCAGTGAGCGGCCATCCGTGCGAGAAGACAACCGGTTGTCCAGTACCCCAGTCCTTGAAATAGATTTTCGTTCCGTCTGTGGTGGTGATCACGTTCATATGACTTTCTCCTTGGCTATCGCCGTGCGGAGCTGGCGTGCTCGCAGGGCTTGGTTGATCTGCAAGTAAGGGCATCGGCAATCCGAAAGCAGCCACCATAGCCCCGCCGCCAACGATAAGGTCGCGGCGCGAAATATTAAATAGCGGAACCGGGTGTGTGCGAGCGTCGATTCGATTACGAGCCATGTGGTGTTTTCTCTTAGCGATGTCTTCGCGTTCTAAACCTCAAGGAGCTACCGAACCATAAAAACGGAGAACTGTGATTCGTCGGGAGAGACATGGAATTCGCCACTTTCGAAATCGTCTCCCGTCTGGGTGCACAGGTGGCGATCCGACAAGCCTGTTGATTTCATCGGGCGATAAAGCCGGACGGGGACTAAAGTCGTACAGCACCTGCCCTGTGGCTATCCATTGTGTACAAGAATGATCGAAGTCATGAATTGCGACCACACCAGAGCTAGTAGTTTTTTCACTGCATTTTTCTGTAGGTGATCGATATCCCTGCTACAGGTTTTGATCGCATTCCAAGGACTACAGAAAAATGTAGGATACTGGCTATAGAACTTGGTGTTCCGCGAAAGCGGGAAACTCGGTAGGGTCACAGATGCGCTTAAACGGCATTCCAGCGTTTGTGGCCGGAGTTATTTAAAGACGCACTGATCCTGCAGCATTTCGCGGTGCATGTATGTTGTTCGGGAGAAGGAGCTCAGATCGGCCGTGAGCCCACTCGAAAAGCGGCGTGCAGACTCTGCTCCAAAAGCAGAGGCGTGGGGAGTTCCGCGACACCATTTTCTTTCCCTTTTGTTATTTCTCTTCGCAGTAAGCTCGGTCTGGGCAGTCGATCCGTCCCGCCACATCTCCCAATACGCACACACCGCATGGAGGATTCAGGACGGAGTTTTTAACGGCAGTCCATTTGCTGTTACACAAACCACGGATGGATATTTGTGGATTGGAACGCGGGCCGGCCTGCTGCGCTTCGATGGGGTTCGATTCGTTCCGTGGACTTCTCCAGACGGAAAGCATCTGCCGTCCTCTGATATCAGCTCTCTTTTGGGGGCGCGCGATGGGAGTCTGTGGATCGGGATGGAAGGTGGTCTGAGCCACTGGGACAAGCAGCACCTAACCAATTATCTCGTCCGGCCGGAACGCATCAATTCCATTATTGAAGACCGCAATGGAACTGTCTGGTTCGTGCGTTCCCGATTAAGCGATGCGGCCGAAGGCGGTCTCTGCCAGATCATCGACACGGGAGTGCGATGTTATGGCAAGGCCGATGGAATGTCGGGTTCCGACGGCGCGTCAACTCTGGTCGAGGATACCCTGGGAAACCTTTGGATTGGTAACGATGCCGCCGTTGTCCGTTGGAAACCAGGCTCATCCAGCACGTTCATGTTAACGGAATTGAAGTCGAAACAAGGGATAAACGGCGCAAAGAGCCTTGCCGCCAACCCCGATGGCTCTGTATGGGTTGGAATAGATTTGCCTGGCCGGGGCTTGGGATTACAGCAAGTGGTCCAAGGTGCCAGGAAGCCTTTTGTCATCCCCGAATTGGATGGCAGCACCCTGGAGGTTTTCGCGCTGTTCTTGGACCGCGAAAATGCTCTGTGGATTGGGACGGTAAACCAGGGTATTTACCGCATTCATGATCGCAAGGTTGATCATTTTCGCAGTGCGGATGGTCTTTCCGGCGACTCCGTGAACCTGAATGCGTTCTATGAGGATCGTGAAGGAAATCTGTGGGTTGCGACGACCAAGGGCATTGATTGTTTCCGTGACGTTCGAGTTGCTACCTTTTCAACCCGCGAAGGACTAGCCACGCCAGAGGTGGATTCTGTTCTCGCCGCGCAGGATGGCACTGTGTGGATAGGAGGCACTGATGCTTTAGATGCCATTCATCCGGACGGGGTGTCTTCCGTTCAAGCGGGGAAAGGCTTGCCAGGGAATCAAGTTACGTCGCTGCTAGAAGATCATGCGGGCCGGTTATGGGTCGGCGTGGATCGCACAATGTCGATTTACAAGAATGGAAGGTTCAGGAGGATCGACAGGCCGGATGGCAGACCGATCGGACTAGTTGTCGGGATGACGGAAGACGTGGACAACAACATCTGGATCGAAACCAGCGGACCTCCCAGGACGCTCAGTCGCATTCACGATTTCAAAGTTCAAGAAGAGTTTCCGGTGCCGCAGATGCCGGCGGCCCGCAAAGTCGCAGCAGATGCCGAAGGCGGAATCTGGCTAGGTCTAATGAATGGCGATCTGGCTCGGTATCGGCATGGCAAGACAGAAATCTTTCCTTTTAAGCACGAAGAAGATTCTCGCGTAAATCAGCTCGTTGTCAATTCCGATGGTTCGGTATTGGGAGCAACACCGCTAGGAGTTGTCGGATGGAAGGAAGGAAAACAGCAGAATCTCACAGTCCAGAACGGCCTTCCTTGCAATACTGTGTATGCACTCATTGAGGACAGCCACCGCGCTCTTTGGCTATACACGGAGTGCGGGCTCGTCGAAATTGCAGGTAC
>DATNMU010000335.1:0-3219 GCA_035602195.1 Candidatus Acidiferrum sp. | reverse complement strand
CATCATTTTTCTGAGATGGGTCACAGGGACACCTCCTTGTGACCCAAATTTATCTCAGACACCAGGCAACCACTGCTCCTTCACCTCACGCGAAGCGTCTGCCGCGCGGGCGGCTTCGTTCAAGTCCGGTTCGAGGAAATGCGACGTTGCTTAGGACTGCTCATGTTCCGATCTCCTCGAACCCCGTTTCTGGGGAGTCTGACAGTTGTGGGCGCTTCTACCTGCGGCCGACGAAACGACCTCGCGGACATTAGTTTCCGTTTCCGAGTTGATCGGTTTGTTCAACACTAGCGCGTTGACCGGTACTGATTCGCACAGCCGCTTAGACCACTGCCGTGACAGTTAGCGGGTTACAAGTACTTTCAACGACATAGAAGAGCACGGACGGCACTGCAAGTCATTGGAAGTACATCGTAGGCAACGCTATTGTGTATCGCGATGTGTATCGCGGATGTTCTGTGAATCGTACCAACCGGGCGGTTAACTTCCGCTTTGCCCGTAATACGTCCAGAACTCGCCTGTTGGTATCACGTGGAGATTACCAAAGGCTACTGGGCTATAATGCCGCCACTCATGGCCCTCGCTCCAGGCACAAAACTTGGCCCGTACGAAACCCTTTCGCCGCTCGGTTCGGGGGGCATGGGAGAGGTGTATCGGGCACGGGACACGCGGCTGGGAAGGGATGTAGCGATCAAGATTTTGGCGAGAGAAATGTCGGCAGATCCGGCAAGGAAACAGCGGTTTGAGCGGGAAGCGAAGACCATTTCTGGATTAAATCATCCGCACATTTGCGTGTTGCATGACGTGGGTAGCCAGGATGGCATGGACTACCTGGTGATGGAGTGTGTCGAGGGAGAGACGCTGGCGAAGCGGCTAGAGAAAGGCGCGCTGCCGCTGGAGCAAGTGTTGAATTACGGAGCGCAGATTGCGGATGCATTGGACAAGGCGCATCGAGCCGGGATCGTTCACCGGGATTTGAAGCCCGCGAACATCATGCTGACAGTGAGCGGGGTGAAGCTGTTGGATTTTGGTTTGGCGAAACCCACTGGCATAGGGCCGTTGACTAATGGAGCGACGATGACGGCCGTGGCGAGTTCACCTGTGACAGAAGCGGGTATGGTGGTTGGAACGTTTCAGTACATGTCGCCGGAACAGATTGAAGGCAAGGATGTGGATGGACGCAGCGATATTTTTTCGCTGGGCACAGTGCTGTATGAAATGTTGACGGGCCGGCGCGCGTTCGAAGGCAAGAGCCAGCTCAGCGTCGCGTCGGCAATCCTGGAAAAAGAGCCGGCGCCACTTAGCTCGGTCAAACGGATGACACCGCCCGCGTTAGACCATGTAGTAAAAAAATGCCTCGCAAAACCCGTAGACGAGCGATGGCAAAGTGCAAGCGATGTTGCGAGCGAGCTGAAGTGGATCGCCGAGAGTGGCGGGCCGGCGAGCGTTGCAGGGCCACTGGCACCAGGGACAAATAGAGAGAGACTGGCGTGGCTCATCGCGTTGATTACGAGCATAGCGCTCATCGTTGGCGTGATCTGGTGGCGAAGCTCCAAAACGTCAGAACCAGCTCTCCAGTTTTATGCTCAGCTGCCATTTCCTGCGCGCGACATTGCGATGGCTCCGAACGGACACACTGTCGCCGTGGTCGCGTATTTGGAATCTGTTCGGAAGAATGCCATTGAGATTTACGAACTGGGATCGGCAGGAGCGAAGAGCCTCGCGGGTACCGAGGGTGCCAACTATCCGTTCTGGTCGCCCGATGGACGCTCTCTCGCATTTTTTGCCGATGGTAGGTTGAAGAAGATGGAATTATCGGGTGGCCCGGTGCAGCCTCTCTGCGATGCACCCGCGGGCCGCGGCGGTACCTGGAACAAAGACAACGTGATCGTTTTCGCGCCTGACGTCGTGACAGGGCTACGTAAAATCTCCGCCTTTGGCGGAAATTCAACGCAAATTAGCCACATTGATGCGAGTCGCGGAGAACAAGGGCACCGCTGGCCCATGTTTCTTCCCGACGGAACGCATTTCATTTATCTGGCCGCAAATTTCTCCGGACGCAACGAGTCAAATGCGGTGTTCGAGGGTTCGCTGGACTCCAACGAAAAGCGATTCGTTGTGGCAGCCGGGGCTAACGCAGCGTTCGCGGCCCCAGGCTACCTCCTCTATTACCAGAACAAAACGCTGCTGGCCCAGCCGTTCGATCTGAAGCTTTTCGCATTGACCGGGCAACCTACGACCATCCTGACGGACATTCAGTATCTACCCCAGGTCAAGAGAGCGGTTTTTGCGGTCTCCGATAACGGTTCGCTGGTGGCTCAGGGTGCCGGCCACGCGGCAATTTCACAGCCGACGTGGTTCGATCGTAAAGGGAAGGCAACGGGTGTAGTCGGCACTCCTGCGGTGTACGGCAATATATTTTTGGCACCGAATGAGAGATCGGTGGCAGTTGATAAGACCGACATGGAAAGCCTGAACATGGACGTCTGGACGTATGAACTGCAGCGCGATAGGTCGAAGCGGCTTACTTTCGACCCGGCGATTGACGCCTTGCCCGTCTGGAGCCCAGATGGTGCGCGGTTGGTGTTTGGCTCGAACCGCGGCCCGAGCCAGGATCTCTTTATCAAAAACGCGGATGGTGCCCAAGAAGAAAAGAGCATCGTGACGGATGAATTCAACAAATATCCAAGTGATTGGTCCAAGGACGGAAAATACATTTTGTACACGCGAAGCAACGACTTGTGGTTCGTGTCCCTTCCGGATCTAAAGAGCAGTCAGTTTTTAAAGGCTGCGTCCGTCATCAGGAATGGACAATTCTCGCCTGACGGAAAATGGGTGGCGTACGCCTCGAATGAAAGCGGCAAATGGGAAATTTACGTCACTTCCTTTCCGGAAGCACGCGGGAAATGGCAAGTGTCGACGGGCGGCGGCGAGCAGCCCCGCTGGCGAGGCGACGGCAAAGAGTTGTTCTATCTTTCTTCTGACAGCAAGATGATGGCGGTGTCGGTGAGCACAGGGTCCAATTTTGATGCGGGCACGCCCGTGGCACTTTTCCAGAGCACTCCCCGTCAGCCGGTCTTAGTGTATGACTTGTTTGTTTATGACGTGAGCCGCGATGGGCAGCGCTTTCTGATCAATACGCCAGTCAACCAGGCCGACACTCACCCCATGTCCATCCTCCTCAACTGGCCTGCGAAGCCGAACAAATGATGCTACCTG
>DATNMU010000334.1:0-8665 GCA_035602195.1 Candidatus Acidiferrum sp. | reverse complement strand
CATTCGGTCAAAGTCGTCTGGCACAGAGATCTGTCCCGCCATGAAACCGAGCCGCCGTACCTGAGCACCGGTTGGAGCGCTGAGGGCAGTGACCTTTACGACCGGCTTACCCGCCTTGGCAATTACGAACGCCTCACCCTTTGAGGCCTCTTCTATGAGCTTTGAAAGCTGAGTCTTCGCTTCGTGAATGTTTACTGTTTTCATAAGAATGTTCGAAATGAACTTAGTTTCATTGGTTTAGTCTATCATCGATCTCGCAGAATTTGCAAAAATAGAAGATGGGCCTTGTGTTTCCGGCAGGACATGGGTTGCTAACTGCCGGAGACCTTCCAGTCGCCGAATCGGACACACAACTGGCACACACCCGTCCGGAATTTTCCAGTATCCATGCGGGCCTTCCCCGTTGGACGGCTGATGGAATGTCAGCCGTACGCCATGCCAGAACTGCACAATCACGTCCGACAAGCCGACTTCCCGTTACTGATCCGCACGATGCCCTTCTGGATTACTTCCGGATTGCCAACCATCCGGAAGTAAATTGCGTTTCGTTCATGGGTGAGGCCGTTGAGGTGCAGCTCCGGCACCGAGTTTGTCTGTCTCGTCCCGTATCTCGTATCTCGTATCGTGACTACCGAGCCGGGTCTTCACGTTCATGTCGGTCAACACTTCTTTCATTCCACCAGACCTTTACAGATCAGTGGGAACGCGCGCCCGCTAAAGGTATAAGGTTTATCAGGCAAAATCCCGCTGAGCAATTGTGTTACCTTACCGGCTCCCGTCAGTACGAGAGTTACGCGGGAATGTGCGATCATCGCTCGGCCAATGCAGCTTGTACATGAGACCAAACTCGACTGGCAAGTCTTGGCGGGCCACTGGATCGCAAGCGAAGAGTTGAATTCCACCCTCATTGGAAAATCGAACCCAACCAAATTCCGGGAGAATCTATGTTCGGGGCCAAAAGAACATTTGTACTGCTTGCCGTACTGCTCGCGATGGCGGCAGGCGCGCATGCGCAGCAGACTGCCTTTCACGTTGAGGAAGCGACGATCGACGACGTACATCGGACCATCCGAGAGGGCCGGATCACGTGCAAAGGATTAGTCGAGATTTATCTTAAGCGAGCCAAAGCTTATAACGGGGTCAGCAATGAGTTGGTCACAAAAGACGGAGAGGCCATCCCCCCGGCACCCGGGGTAGTTCGCGCAGGCGCACCACTGAAATTTCCTACCCAGACGGTAGCCATATCCACGCTGTTGCCCAATTTCGATCAGTATGCCGGACCGCCGATTGAGTTTGGCAGGATGGAAGCAACCGCGTCCGATCCGACGGTGCAGCAACAGTTCGGCATGACCATCGGCATACCCAACGCAGGTCAGCTCAACGCGCTCGGCACGATCAATATCCGCGGGGAGCGCTCGGTGACGTGCAAAGGCGATCGCGATCGGCGTCCGTCCGACGGGCCGCTGCCGCCCGGCTCACCGGCGGTGTGCGAGGAATTCCGCAAACAACCGGATGCGCTCGAGCGCGCGGCCGAACTCGATGCGCAATACGGAAGCAATCCCGACCTGGCAAAAATGCCCATGTACTGTGTGGCATTCTCGTTCAAAGACGCGTTTGACACCAAGGACATGCGCAGCACGGGCGCCGGTGACGCTCGCTACGATATCGATTTCCCGGCTCGGGACCAGACGCTGGTGGCGCAGCTTCGGAAAAAAGGCGCCATTATCTATGCCAAAACCGCGAACACGGAATACAACGGGCGTCCGGTCCCTTCCATTCGCGGGGGCGCCGGCCGAGAGCGAGGCACGAACCGGCCGGTAAAAGTATTTGTATCGGTCCAGGGTTATCAGCGCAGCAGTTGGTCGGGGAATCCGAGCGATGTCTATGACACCACGCGCGCCGCGTCCCTGGGTTCCAGCTCCGGCTCGGGTGTTTCCGTGAGCGCCAACCTTGCGACCTGCAGCATTTGTGAAGAGACGAGCCTGTCCTGCCGCGGTCCTTCGAATCACAATGCAGTGGCCCTGATCTTGCCTCAGAAGTCGCTCATTTCATTTCTGGGCGGCGCTATCGGCGCGGACATCTACCTGGATCGCGCAGGCATTATGTGCCGTACGGTTAAGGACGCAGCAACGGTATTGGATGCGCTCAAGGATCCGGCCGAGGGGTACTACGATCCACGCGACATCTTCACCACGGTCCCCCGATCGAGTATTTTGGATAAGCCCTACGCCGACAGCACGGTCTCGCCGGGCACGCGAGGCTCGCTGCATGGAATGCGGATCGGTATTGTCCGTGAATCCATGGTGACTTTCCCGGGCACCATGGCCGACGAACCGATTTCGCAAGCGGCGGCCAAAGAAATCAAGGCCATTCTGGGCGACTATCTGGGAGCGACGCTGGTCGAATCTGTTGATCCGCTCTGGCCGGATGATCCCAGCATCGAAAACATGTCGCTTTCCTACACGCAAGCGCTGGCGCAACTTGTACCGGTATTTTTCCCCGATATTCTTTATCGCCTCAAGCCGGACGGGCAGCCGCAATTCCCGGAGTTCGCCGCGAAAATAAAGCCGACGGAGTTTGCGCCGGGTAAGACATTCGGAACCGGCACAATGAAGCCGATTGATTACTTCCTTAATTTGGCGGAAGGGCGGGTGCCCGTCCCCAAGAACCTGAATATTCGCGCGATCGAGGAGGTCGTGGAATCCAACGCCTTCACGTTTGAATTCAATCAATACGCCCTGCGGCGTGCGGCCGATTGGAAAGCGCGTGGATTTACGGAAACCTTGACGGATTTCCCGGCGCTCAACGCGCGGTCGAAGTTCTGGGGGGACGATCAGCGCGCGGCATTCAAGAATTGGGAAGAGATGGAGGACATGCGAAACGCGCTCGGGGATCGGCAGGGGATCGACGAGCACATCATGATGCGAGAGTTACTGCGGCGCGTGGAAATGAGAGTTATCTCGGAGAACCACCTGGACGCCGTGGTGCGTCTCCATTATTCCTTACCGCCCGGGAAGATTGGGTTGGCGCCGCAACCGGAGCCTCCCGACACCATCCGCGGTGAACTACGCATGGGCCCTTTCGCCGGGGTCACCGAAGTGCTGATTCCTGCCGGGTATGTGCAAACGGTCTACGATCCCGTGTTTGTATTGAGCGCCGATAAAAAGCGATATATTCCGACCAACAACAACACGGCTACAACGCTACCGCCGCCTGGTCTACCCTTCTCGCTCGTTTTTCGAGTGGAGCCGGGAAAGGAAGATATCATTTTGAAGATCGCCTCGGCCTACGAAGCGGCTTCCAAACGCCGTATCCCGCCGCCGGAGTTTGGACCCGTGCCCGGCGAACCGTAGAAATTCGGCCATGAAGATGGCCAACAATAAACAATATGGGATGGGCGCTGGCGTAGAGCTGCTCATGACTATTCCTGCGGTCGGGGCGATCCGAACACGGCTTGCTAAATAAACCCTCGATCTTCTTTTTCTGGGTCGATCTGGGAAAATTCGCAGCCTTCGGAATGCGGAGCCAGAGGAAGGAGAAGATGTTCGTTAGCAAGAACATCCTCAACTTCCGTGTTGCCGACCATCCGGGAGTTATCGCCTGGCAGCTCGAATCGAAATGCCGAGGGCCACTTTTTACGAGTAGTCCTGGATACGACTTTTAATCTGTCGAAGAGAATGCTGCCTGCGCACTGGGAATGCCCCGATGGATACGGTTCCCCAGATCATTCCGAGCCTCTTTGATAACTCTCCTGGCTCCAGAGCAGTTAGTACCTTTGTTTCGTGTTCGGGGCACTGCCACTTTCTACATCCTCCTCTTGGTCTTCATTGCTTGGCCGGAAGAATTCTTTCACTAGCTGATGTCCTACTTTGCGGCCCAACTCCCGCCCTTCGACCACAGAGTGGTGATAGTGGAAGCCAGCATAGATTCGGGCGGCTTCCACTTCTTCTATCAGGTCATTTGTACTGTCATAAGTATGCGTAGTATGGGTGACAAGGCTGTCTACAGAGAATTGAACCCTTTGCGTATGGAAATAACCCGCAAGAATTGTCGAGACAGCACCGGTAACGCAGCCGTGTGCAGCGGGATATTCCGGGTGTGCGGGAGTTGCTGCTAATGGCGTCCAAGCAGGGTCGCCTGTAAGCTGGGGATTGCCGCCTCCCGCTCGTATGGCGGTGACAGGTCGCCAAAAACTGAACGTAAACTTGGCATTCCAGCAGCCAATGGCCGAGTCGGCGAAGCCAGTCCAGAGCATGGCCATAAGACGCGAGGTACTCGAGGTATTGAGCGCTTTCTGCATTGCCAGATTGCGGAAGGCACGCGCATACTGTTGGCCGGTGTGCTCGGTCCAGAAAAGACCGATTTCCGTCTGCTGTGGTGTACGGACGGTGCTATTGAGAGCACCGAGCGTCTTTACCTGATTGTAGTCATCGATCCATGCCTCGCTGTTGAGAGCGTCGGGACCTTCGTCTGGGAAAAATTGCATGGCGCTGGTCATTGTGAACGGCACCATCTGCCCGAGCCAAGGTGTGATTGGATTCGCAAACGCCGGTGTTGTGGGTTGCCAGAACCCTGGGCCCACCGGGGGCACATAGGGGACGTTAGCTAACAAGCCGTCGTTCGCCCGAGCTGTAATCAGCGCTTGTGCCGAAGCTTCCCCCACGGCAAGGCCTGCCGAAATATTGGCGGGAGAGTCAGAGATTGCCGCCACGGAAGCAGCAAATTGCGCGTCCAAACCCCCTGGACCAGCTTGCTGGGATGGGAAATAAGTCACTAGAACTCGATGGGCCGCAGCAACAGCAGCCGCGTCCTTGGAAGCACCATCCGGGGCATCGGTGGTAAACAGGTAGGGTTGGTAACGATGGTCGATCGCATTCACCGCATCATAGACAGCCAGGTGCACATAGGCGAACCAAACTGCGGAAGTGGCGGACGCTTCCTTGGCATTGGTAATAATGGTTGTGGAAGCAATCGCGTTCCATTGCACCACGACGTTCTGTGCGCTTAGGGAAGCGGCCACAAGAAGCGCGATTACAAACGACAGGGTAAGACGGCGTATCCTCATTTTTGGATCCTCCTCACACGGGTATCGGGTGCTCGCTGCGCAAGCGGATTGGCGAACCGCAAGCAGCGCTGGACTGCGCTAGCGACCGTAGAACGGCAAACTCCGGCCTGCAAGAGACAAAGCCGGACGGGCAACAGATGCCCGTGTTTGTCCGCCAGTGGTAAACAAAGATTGCAGCCGTTTGCGTCTGACACTACAATCGGCACCACATCCGCACCCGCCGGACCTCCCATGGGAACGAGCAAACCGCAGCCGCCGACCAGTTTTCCCGACACTTCGGTCGGGCGTCTGGATTCGTGGAAAGAGATCGCCGCCTATCTGAAGCGCGACGAACGCACTGTCCGTCGCTGGGAGCGGGAGGGTTTGCCCGTTCGCCGCCACATGCACAAGAAACAAGCTTCCATCTATGCCTACAAAGCCGAGATTGACGCCTGGTGGAGCAATGGCCGTCAGCATTTCGAACCAGCCGGAGCCTTCCGTCCTGGCAGACCCGTCATGCTTTGGTTCATGGCCGGCCTGGTGGCGGCCGGACTTCTCGTGTTCTTGGTTATAGAGGTGAGCGTTCTGCGCAGGGCGCGTTGGGCCCGGAATCAGGCACTTCCCGAAATAGCACGCCTGGTTGATCAGGATAAGTCCGATGAGGCCTTTCAACTGGCCCTGCAGGCGCAGCGCTACATCCCCAACGACCCTGTACTTCTTCGTTTGATGCGCAGCTTTACAAAGCCGGTTTCAATCCAAACCACTCCACCAGGGGCAGACATCTATATAAGGACCTATTCGTCCAGCGATAAGGACTGGACGTTCCTGGGCAGGTCTCCTCGTGTGAATATCCCAGTTCCTTGGGACTACCTGCGTTTGAGAATTGAAAAGCCGGGATTTGGAACATTGGAAGTGGCTTTCTTCGCTGTCCCAAACAGGAACCTCAACTTTACTCTTGAAGTTGTCGGCTCAAGTCCTCCTGGTATGGTTCGCGTTCCCGGTGGACCGTTCCAGCTGCGTAGTGCAGCGCCGGTCGTACTTGGGGATTACTGGCTCGATCAGTACGAGGTAACGAATCGGCAATTCAAGCGTTTCATAGAAAACGGTGGCTATCAGAATCACGCCAACTGGACACACGAGTTTGTCAAGGAAGGCCGAAGCTTGTCCTGGGAAGAAGCAATCGCCGAATTCCGGGACCCAACCGGGCGAACGGCACCTTCGACCTGGGAGGTGGGATCTTACCCTGAAGTACAAGGCGACTTTCCTGTGGGTGGTGTGAGCTGGTATGAAGCGGCTGCCTATTGCGAGTCCGCGGGCAAGAGTCTTCCTACCGTCTATCACTGGTATAAGGCAGCGGGCTTGGGTGTTGCCTCTGACATTTTGCAATTCAGTAATTTCGACGGAAAAGGTCCCACGCGAATTGGCGCCCGCCAGGGCCTGGGGCCATACGGCACCTACGACATGGCTGGCAACGTCAAGGAATGGACTTGGAATGAGTCTGGCAGCAGACGTTACATCTTGGGCGGTGCCTGGAACGAGCCGAGATACATGTTTGCTACCGAAGATGCCCGCGTGCCATTCGACCGTTCGGCTACATCAGGATTTCGTTGCGCACAATATAGCTCTCCTCCAGCGTCGATGCTGACCCGATCAATCGAAACGCTCAACCGCGATTACACCAGAGAGAAGCCGGTTCCGGATTCGGTGTTCAGCTTTTATAAGAGTCTGTACTCCTACGATCGCACTGCCTTGGATCCGCGGGTGGAATCGGTCGACGATGCCTCCGAATATTGGCGGAGAGAGAAGATCAGTTTCAGGGCTGCCTACGGCAATGACCGGGTCATGGCGTATCTGTTTCTGCCCAGAAATGCTCGACCCCCGTTTTCGACGGTCATTTTCTTCCCTGGAATGCACGTCTTCTTTGAAAAGTCGAGTGAAAACATAAGCCCGGAGTTGCTGGAGTTTGCTGTCAGGAGCGGCAGGGCTGTCCTGTATCCAATTTACATGGGCACGTATGAGCGTCGGATTACGTCAAGTGCTGTGCGACAGACCCCTGAGGAGGTGGTGCAACCGGGGAGCGCTTGTCTTCCTGTCGGCCCGAAAGCGGGAAGAGACCTGGTGATGCAGTGGGCCAAAGACCTCGGACGCTCCATCGACTACCTCGAAACACGACAAGACATCGATTCACATCGCTTGGCTTATTATGGTCTGAGCTTGGGAGCTGTCTGGGGCCCGGTTCTGACTGCAGTTGAGCCACGTCTCAAGGCGAGTGTACTGGTTGCCGGTGGGCTTCCTGTTGAAAAGCTGCCATCGGAGATTGAACCGCTCAACTTTGCGCCGCGGGTAAAGATACCCACTCTGATGTTAAACGGCCGGGACGATTTCATCTATCCCGTCGACTCTTCCCAAGTTCCACTGTTTCGCCTTCTGGGAGTGCCTGTCTCGGAGAAACGCCATGTGACGTTCGAATCAGGGCACCTCCCACCATTCCAGCCAACAGTTAAAGAGAGCCTCGATTGGTTCGATCGCTACCTGGGATCGGTGTGACGACGCGAATTCAGATGCAAGGCAGGATTCTCGTCTTGGATAACTTCGGAGGGCCGGGACGGCCCGAAATCTACTGAAGCGACACCCGCAATTGCACCGATCCCTCGCATTACGGGCTAAGAGTCGCCTCGTAAGTACGGTGACCTTGGCGCGAAATTAGTACTCCGGCCGAGTCACGAGCAACCCGGAAGTTATCAGCTCGCCCGTTGGGTTAGTACCAAGAAACGCGCATGGAGCCATGCATTTCCCCACCCATCTTGGAATTGTGGCGCTATGCCGACTTCGCATTCCTAATCCGCTCAACTTCCTCGATGCCCGTTTCTGGCTAATCGGCACTCAGCAGATAGAATCAATGTCGTTGAACGTTGATCACACCCTCCCTGCGAGACGGCGCTTTTCCGCAGGAGTGTGTTTCCAACACCGGGCCGAGTTCATCTAATCACGATTTGCGGAGGGAGTCCTGTCTATACCAATTGAAGATTATGCAATGATTGGCGACTGCCATACAGCTGGCCTAGTCTCGAGACGGGGTTCGATCGATTGGCTCTGTCTTCCGAACTTTGATTCAGCGGCCTGCTTTGCAGCGCTGCTCATGAGCTTGCCCGCAGCGGCAACCGGATGAAACAAAAGCGAAAGGACTCGCATGAAAACAATGGCAGCCAGGGAGGTGGTGTCTTCAGAGGGGAAGGAAAAGCGCGTGGAAAGGCGCAACTGGCTACCAATCAAATGGGAAATAATCCAGTTGTCGGCCGCTAAGAATCTTATCCTTATTTTAGGCCTGCTTTTTTTGTGTGCTCCCGCTCACGCGCAGGAACCGTCGGCCCCGCGCTTCAAGGCGGTCGCCTTCGATTATTTCGTCATTTTCGACGCCAATTCCGTCACGCCTGAGGTCGAGCGGGCCTTTCCGGGCAAAGGCGCCGAGTTCACCAAAACGTGGCGCTCAAAACAGTTTGAATATTGTTATTTGCGAACCATTACCGGCCGTGAAACTGATTTCTTTAAAGTAACCGAGGACGCCCTGGTTTACACCGCCGAGGCGATGAAACTGGAGTTGCCCCCCGAAACGCGGAAGCG
>DATNMU010000333.1:0-3297 GCA_035602195.1 Candidatus Acidiferrum sp. | reverse complement strand
TGCAACTTTGCGTCTGACGTGTTTTCACGTGTTGTTTTCGATCGGTACGTTGATCGCGTCTGTGCCGACATTGAGAGTGCCCCCGAGGTTGCTGCGGAAATGGGCGGGCAGATGGAACGCGCGGTGGATTCCATCTACCTGGGCGGAGGCACGCCCACCGTGCTCGAGCCTGAGCAATTACAGCAGATTTTCTCGGCAGTGCGTTCTCAGTTTGACGTGAGACCCGCGGCGGAGATCACCGTGGAGTGCGCTCCCGGTACGTTGACACCGGCAATGCTGGAAAGTTTCTTGCGTTGCGGGGCGAACCGGGTGAGCTTGGGGGTGCAGTCGTTTGTGGATCAGGAAGCGGCGTCGGTTGGACGCCAGCACAACCGCGAAAAGGTGATCGAAGACATTGATCGACTGCGGGCTGCGGGAATTGCGAACATCAATATCGATCTGATCGCCGGATTGCCGCACCAGACGGCTGCAAGTTGGGAATTCTCTTTAGTAGAAACCATCGCGAGCGGCGCCCCGCATGTGAGCGTTTACATGCTCGAAGTTGATGAAGATTCGCGCCTGGGGCGCGAACTTTTGGCTGGCGGCAAACGTTATCATGCGCACTTTGTGCCCGATGAAGAAGCCGTGTCAGATTTCTATGCCACGGCTTGTCAGCGGCTCGGTGCTGCGGGCATTGCGCAGTACGAGATTTCCAACTTCGCGCGCGAAGGCTTCGAATCAACACACAATTTGAAGTACTGGATGCGGCAGCCTTACTTCGGCTTTGGGGTGGACGCGCACTCGATGCTGGCTTCTGCTACGGAGGATGTTGACGCGGTGCGATTCGCTCCCAGCGATTCTTTGGAGAGATACATGAACGGGCCGTCTCTGCAACGGAGCATGGTCTCGCGGCAGTCGGCGTTGGAGGAGAGTTTCTTTCTCGGGTTGCGACTGACGCGCGGAGTCAGCCTCAGTGATCTGGCTGCGAAATTTGGCGAGGAAGCTGTTGAGAACGCAAAGTCGGCGATTGTCGAGCTAATCGAAGCTGGACTGATGGAGCGAGCCGAAGCGCGTGTCTGTTTAACGCAGCGCGGGCGGCTGCTTTCAAACGAAGTTTTCGAACGTTTCATCATTGGCGAAGAAATCGTTGCTTGATTCGCAAGATGGCCTCGCAGGTTTGGCAGACCATCCGGTCGGTTGGGCACGTGTGTTTCGAGTGCGGAATCTCTTGTGATGACGCGGCTTTTGCGTTCTTTCGTCATCCTCGAGCGAGGTAACTTTTCCCGCCTGTGCCGCTATGTTCTAATCGAAATTATTCGCGATTTGGAGGGATCTTGGATTTTCAACTGAACGACGAGCAGCAGCAACTGAAAAAGAGCGTGCGCGAATTCGCGGAGAGCGAGATTCGGCCGAACGTCATGAAGTGGGACGAGGCCTGCGAATTTCCTCTGGCCACGGTGAAAGAACTGGGCAAGCTTGGATTATTGGGAACAGTTTTTCCCGGAGATTATGCGGGCGCAGGCATGGGGTACGTGGAGTATGTGATTGCCATCGAAGAACTGGCGCGCGTGGATGGGTCGGTGGGAATCATCGTCGCCGCGCATACGTCGCTCTGCTCCAACCACATTTTTTTAGCTGGCAGCGAGACACAGAAAAAGAAATACGTCAGCAAACTGGCTACGGGCGAATTTATCGGAGCGTGGGGATTGACGGAGCCGTCTTCCGGATCGGACGCCGGCAGCGCGCGCATGACTGCAAAGCGCCGTGGCAACAGTTGGGTGCTCAACGGAACCAAGACTTTTTGCACGAATGGCCACTACGCAGATGCAATCGTCGTGATCGCCGTAACCGACCGAGCCGCCAATACGCGTGGACTCTCTGCGTTCATCGTCGACAAAGATACGAAAGGATTTCGTCCGGGCAAAAAGGAAAACAAGCTGGGACTGCGCGCCAGCGACACAGCGGAAATGATTTTTGAAGACTGTGTGATTCCTGCGGAGAATCTGCTGGGCAAGGAAGGCGATGGCTTCATCGATGCGATGCGCGTGCTCGATGGCGGACGTATCTCGATTGCGGCGCTGTCGCTGGGCATGGCGCAGGGCGCATATGAGGCTGCACTAAATTATTCCAAGCAGCGCCGGCAGTTCGGCAAAGCGATTGGCGAGTTTCAGGCGATCCAGTGGAAGCTGGCCGACATGGCCACGGAGATTGACGCGGCCCGCCTGCTGACCATGCGCGCGGCGTCGATGAAAGACGCCGGCATGAAGACCACCCTGGAGTCCTCGATGGCGAAACTGTACGCCAGCGAAGTCGCGGTGAGGTGCGCCAATGAAGGCGTGCAGATTCACGGCGGGTACGGATTCATCAAAGATTATCCTGCCGAAAAATTTTATCGCGACGTGAAGCTGTGCACTATCGGCGAGGGGACGAGTGAGATTCAGCGACTGGTGATTGCACGGCAGTTGTTGAGGGATTGAGACTCGGTACCGCCGATTTCTTCTTCTTTAGCCTCTGCTTTACACTGATGGTTTGAACCCCGACACCAAGACATGGATCGATCAGCTTCGCTCCGGCGACGTACGAATGCTGGCGCGCGCTATTTCGACCGTGGAGAATCGCGCACCGGGCTGGTCAGAGCTGCTGAAGGCCTTGTTTCCGCACAGCGGGAAGGCGCGCGTTCTCGGGCTGACGGGGCCGCCGGGAGCGGGGAAGAGTACGCTGGTTGATCAACTCGCCCGCTTCTATCGCAAAGACAACCGGACAGTGGGCATCATCGCGGTCGACCCGACCAGTCCCTACACTGGCGGTGCCATTCTTGGTGATCGAATTCGCATGCAGGAGCATTTTGCCGATCCGGGGATTTACATTCGCAGCATGGCGACGCGTGGATCGCTTGGCGGCCTCGCTCGTACTACCGCCGATGTGGCCACGGTGCTGGATGCTTCCGGGCGTGATCTCATCATGATTGAGACTGTGGGCGTGGGTCAGGATGAAGTCGACATTGTGCGACTGGCTGATGTGACGATTCTGATTCTGGTTCCCGGGATGGGCGACGATGTGCAAACGATCAAGGCGGGAATCATGGAGATTGCCGACATTTTCGTTATCAACAAGAGCGACCGCGATGGCGCAGAGCATGTGGAGCGCGAGATCCGCTCGCTGCAGTCGCTCGCGATCCGCAGCGATGGGTGGACGCCGCCGATCGTGAAGACCGTTGCCAGTGACGGAACCGGGATCGAGGAATTAGCGGAAGCCGTCGCGAAATACGAGGCCTATCTTCAAGACAAGAATCTGGCGACGAACAAGAGCGTCGAAAAC
>DATNMU010000332.1:0-2747 GCA_035602195.1 Candidatus Acidiferrum sp. | reverse complement strand
GATGTTAGGCTGCACTCATCATTCTTTCCCCCAAAGCGTCTGTTACGGAGAACTTGATGCGTCGCTCGCTCGTCCTGGTTGTGATTGCTGGCGTGTGTTTTGCTGCGCCGGTTTATGCCCATCACCTTAAGCAAGCTGCTACTACTTCAATGCCCGTTACCACTTCGTCAGCGCAGGCGAAAGCTCTTTACGAGAAGGGCATGCAGGATTACGAGAACCTTTATTTGGAGCGCTGCAACGATGACTGGCGCGCTGCGGTAAAAGCAGATCCGAATCTGGCCGTGGCGTGGGCGTGGATCGCATTTAATAGCAGCAATCCGCAGGAAGTGAACTCTGCGCGCGAAAAGGCCAAGGCGGTTGCCTCCAAGGCAACGCCGGGAGAGCAGTTGATGGTGGCATGGGTCGCCAAGGTGCAGGAGGGCGACTTCATCGGGGGAATTTCCGCCATGAACGATATGCTGGAAATGTATCCCAAGGATAAGCATCTGCTCTATCTGGCCGGCAACTGGTTGATGGGAGAAAACGGCGACGAGCAGGCGCGCAGAATCATGGAAAAGGCGCTGGCGCTCGATAAGAATTTTCCTGCCGCGCTGAATGATTTGGCGTACCTCTACGCCCGAAACCGAGAATTCGCCAAGGCTTTCGTCGACATGGACCGTTATGTCGCGCTGCTGCCCACCGAACCCAATCCGCAGGATTCCTACGGCGAACTGTTGCGCATGGCGGGAAATTTTGAGGCGTCGCTGGAACATTACCGCGCGGCACTGAAGATCGATCCGGATTTTGTTACATCGCAGGCCGGCCTGGGGGACACTTACGCGCTGATGGGCAATCAGGAGCAGGCGCGGATCGAATATGAGAAGGCGATCCGGTTCGCTCATACGGAAGCGGACCGCTTGACCTACGGCATGCAGAAGGCGACCACTTGGGTGCGCGACGGCAAGTACGCCGAAGCGGACAAGCTTTTGCTGGAAATTGCTCAGACCGCGCACGCCAAAGAACAGGATTTGCAGGAAGCGCAGGCGTACCGGCAAGCAGCCGAGTATCAGGCAGACGACAATGCGGCGTTGAAATATCTACAGGGCGCCGAAGAATCGCTGGGACACAGCACTGCGATTTCGAAAGGCGACAAGGACGAGGAACTCTCACGCATTCTGCGCAACCGCGCGGTGCGGGCGGCTCATGCCGGCAATACGGCGTTGGCCGACAGCTCTTTGAAGCAGCTCGAAACGATGGCGACCGGCAGCCGCAACCGCATTATCCAGAGTTCTTACAATGGCGCTGCGGGCACGTTACTGATGGATCAGAAAAAGTTTGAAGAAGCCATCACCTATCTTGAGGAAGATCAGGACAACCCGTTTTCGATGGAGCTTCTGGTGCAGGCCTACTACCAGACCGATCAGACGGGGAAACTGCACGCAATTGAAGCCAAGTTGCGCGGTACCAATGTTGCCACCATGGAACAAGCTGTCGTGGTACCGGCTATGAGGCTGCAGCGTCCACAAATCTGAGACCCTTTTGAGCCAAAGGTTCGGGTATACTGTCCGACGCCGGATCGAAGCCGAAAGGCCGAGTTCCGGCGTCGAGTCGTTTGCACGAGTGATTAATGACCTCTAAGAATGAACTCTAAGATTGATCGCCGCTCGCGTGAAAGAGTTGCTACAAAGCTGCCCGTGCGCATTCGTGGTGCGGCAGCTAGCGCGGAATCGACCGCCGAAACGCGCGATGTGAGCACGAATGGGATATTTCTCTACACCGAGTCGCGCATGACGGAGGGTTCGGACGTGGAGTTGGTACTGATTTTGCCGCCCGAACTGACCTCGGGTGAGAAGTGCTGGGTCTGCTGCCACGCCCGCGTGTTGCGGGTGGAACGGGGTGCAGGCAAACACTTTGGAGTGGCGGCGGAGATACGTCGCATGAACATTCTGCCGGAAATTCCTGCCTAAATATTGCCCCATTTGTGGTGCATTCAAGCGCCGGAGACAGAGTAGGCGATCCAAAATTGATGGGTGGCCAGGCAGGAAGGGGCGCGTTTTGTGGCCCTATGGCCAAATTCTGAAGAAAACTCTTCCCCTAGTAACCACCTTGGTGCAATAATGACGGCCCAAGAAGTGCTCTGGCCAATCACAGAAAACCCAGGTGGCCTTGCTATGTTAATTGAGAAGCTCGCGGACGGTGTCGTCCAGGTGCAAACCCCTATCGGACCGCGTTTTTTGATGCCCTCTTTTCTTCAGCGGGTATATTTCGTTTGGATGTTCCGGCATTTTCCCATCCTTCCGCATGCGGTGCTGAGCAAAGGTCAAAAGCGGATGATCGATCGCCTGTGCTCTGAGCAACGATTCGTTTCCATGGCCTATGCCGATGGAATGGAGGACGCCCCGGTTATCGGCACGGTCGAAAAGCGTCCGAAGACGGGCCCGGATATGTTCGTGCCCCGTCGGCCAGTGGTCAGCGAGACTGCCAGCGGACTGGCGGCGGAAATTCGGCAGCGCTCCTAGGATCATGCCATCTTGAAGTTGGCGCGTTAGCGAGAGGCGTAGTCACGCAATCGCATTGTGTTTGTGTGTCTCCATCCGCGCTGAACACAAAGGACCAGGCCCGGTGCTTCGCAAGAGGCACCACCTTTGTATTGAGCCCGCGGGTTCAAGTGCGCTTTGCGATGCAGAACAACGGCCCTTTCGCTTCGCGAACTCGATGAGCGGAGCCAAGACCACGCGTCTGCGAAGATGTTACAATCACAAATTGTC
>DATNMU010000331.1:0-7284 GCA_035602195.1 Candidatus Acidiferrum sp. | reverse complement strand
TTTGAAACCGAACTGCCGTACGTTACCTTGCCTGTTTGCACGGTGCTGGCTGTAGCCTGATACAACTGGTCGGCCGTGGTGGTCTGGTTGATATTTCCGTTCGCCAGGAACGCCAGAGAAATATCTACTGTCAGCGGGAAGTTGTAAGACTGGTTCGTAAACTTCGTTGGCACTCCGCCGCCTGACGTTTTTGTCTCCGACGTAATCTGCGTCGCTTGCGAAATGTCCTGCACATATGCGCTGCCGGTGATGTTGAAATACTGATTGTTTGAAAAGTTTACAGTCTGCTGCACTCTTGTTGTCACCGGGCCTTTCGCGGTGTTGACGTAGCCCGAAATTTCAAAGCTGCGTTTCGAACTCACGTCCACGGTGCCCGTCGTCGCGCTCGGCTGCACGTTCAGGTTCTCCGTCACCACCGGGGTCGGTCCAGCCAGAGTGTTGTTGGTGACGGCGCCCGTCACTTGTGTGGTCGACACATCCAGATACAGCAGAAGGGAAGCCGTTGCCGAGAAATAATTATTCGCATTGAATACGCTAAGAGAAACCGTGTGCGGCCGCCCGTTGCTCAGAAGTCCCGCGAAAGGCGTCAGATTCACGCGATAAGGAACAAAGTTCAAAGTCTGCACGCCCGGAATCGGGAACCATAAAAAAGGATCGATGCCGCCGGTAAAAATCCATGGAAACACCGGCGCGACGCCGGCCGGCTGCCCGTCGATCGAAATCTCTGTCTCGCGAAATCCCGTGTTGCTGCAGCTCTGCAGTTCGGTCGCTACGTCATTCGGCACGCAGGTATACCAGAACTCATCCCCCGAGTGGCTTTGCGCATACACATCCAGATAGGCATTCTGAATGTTCGTTGGCAGAGTGAACGTCCCCGCCAGCGCGCTGGAGGTCGATCCCAATCCCACCGTCCCGCCGGAAGGTCCAGCGGACAGCGGCAACACCACATCCGCCGCCAATGGCGCTGTTTCGCCTTTCGCCAGCGGATAGAACTCCAGTTCCGCCGAGGCATAAATCGTCGACGTCAGCCCGCAGCACAACGTGTTTCCAATATTCGCTTGCCCCGTTTGCGCTGCGTAAAAGATGGAACTGTATTCGGTGAGGTCGTTCTCGATGTGCCACGAGGGGCCCAGATTCGGCGAGGGCTCCGCCGTCGTTCCGAAATAAATATTTACCGGACCCAGCCAGAAATTCGCCGTGCGGTCGTATTGAATGCGGCATTCAAATTAATATCCGCCTCCAGCACAACCATCGCCCATGGTCCTGGACAACCCGCGGGCGGCGCGTAAGTAAAATTCTCCACATTAAAATCGAAGAACTGCGCGCCGCTGAATAGTTGCACCATGCATGGCTTCGTCGATGGACGAATGATATTTGGATCGGCCGTAACCGTATTGCCCGAACCGACGGTGTAATCACCGGATGCGTAAGCGAGAGGAATGAACAGCGTGACAATCAGCAGTAACCGAAACAAAGTTCGCGCAGTGGAAATAGTTCGGGGCATGTACATCCTCCTGGGAATTAGTGGCAAAGGCCGTGCCAGTCATGGCATTCCGGGAGTGTCAGCTGACGACACTGGGGGCGAAAGTATCGCGCGTTGCGCGCGACCCTGTCAAGCGATTCGGGGGGGAACCGAGAGAACCTTAAACACAGGGGGCACGGGGGAACACTGGGTAGGGCGGCGCGGCGGATGGCTCGAATTCGGAGCATCCGCCGCGGCGTGCAGACAAGGGGCTATTTCTTGGTCATTGTCAAAACTGAAAAAGGTCCATTAGATCTCCAATGGCTGGAGTATTTAATGGAACGTAAGGATTTTGCTTGCTGGCTACGGGATTGGGGAAATTGTCACGGCTGCGTTCGGTCAGCGGGGCCAGTTTCCAGTTGGCTTCGATGAATTTCAGAATCGAAACGTGGTCGGCGTAGGTGTGCGAGATGTGCCCACTCTTAGTGAAGCGGGAAATGGCCAGCACAGGGATTCTGGTGCCGTCGCCGAAGTAATCCAAAGGCTGGATGTATCCGGAGTCGTAATAGCCTCCGCCCTCGTCGAAGGTGACGATAATGGCGGTATCTTTCCACAACGCTTTGTTCGCCTGAACGCCATCGACGATCTTCTTTACGAAGCCTTCGAACAAATTCAGCTTCGAGGAAGACGGGTGACCGTCAAGCCAGCCATCAGGCTTGACGTAAGAAACGGCGGGCAGGGTGCCGTCCTTAAGTGCCTGGTAGAGGGCGGTTGTGTCCTGCAGGTGCGACCGTCCGGCTGCGCTGGTCATGATCGAAGTCGAGTACTGGAAGGGATTGCAGATGTTGCAGTAGGTGTTGTCGGCGGTCACGTAGTTGTTGTCTGGGTTGGCGAGGTAGGTGCTCCATTGGTCGCCGTAATATGCCCATGAGATATTTCTCTCATTCATCTCATCGCCGATGTTGCGCAGGGGCGAGGGAGGAATGGTGAAGACGGTCTCGTTGGGGTTGCCGATGTCGGCGTAGGCGTTGCGGCCGTCACCGTAATATCCGGGGTTGTAGTTATTGAGCAGATAAAAGTGATTCCAGTCGCAGTGGGGATCGATGGGCCGGCGCAGAGAGTTCAAGTAACTGGTGATGGCTTCGACACCGGGCTGGAAGGGGTTGGAGCAATTGGTGTACGTCCCGCCGCCGTAGGAGGGAGATCCATACGAACCGCCGCCGTACCCATCTTCGGTATACCAATTATTGGTTCCCGACTGGGCGTTGGGGTTTTCGATTTCGTCGACCACACCGGCATTCGGGCTGCCCGCGGCGACCAGTTTATTGTGCGGTGGTTGTGCCGGATTCCCTTTGGAATTTGCGAACCAGATGGCGTCGCCGGTTCCGATCATGACGTGGTTGGCACCGGTTCCCCCCATAACGGCCTGATGGTAGTTGTCGCTCATGGCGAAGTTATCGGCCAGATATTTCAGGTACGGGGCGTCGCCTTGCAGCATGTTGTAAAAGCCCATCGAGGTTGAACCTTCTCCCGTGGTGGTGTCGCTGAAACCGGCGGGTAGAGGAATACCGTTGGATCCGGCGCCGATCGTGGTTTCGACCCATGGGAACAGGTCGGCCTGACAGCCGGTGGGATTTTCTTTGGAAGCATTGGCGGCGTTGCAATCCATCTGCTGCCACATCTGGTAGAAGCGATGCACGGGACTGTTGGTGTAGGAATCGTAGGGCAAAGTGGCTGAGGTCAATTGGAACGGGCCGGGGGGAAGAGTGGTGGCGTTAGGGACGCGAGTGTCAACGGCTCCGTGTTTAAGTCCGGTGCCGCCGGTGGTGAGGTAGACGTAGTAGTTATCGGGCAGGCCGTTTTCAATTGACTTGGCAGTCGCCACATCGGGGAACGGCGCGGTGGTATAGCCTCCAGCGAGCACTGGCGGAAGCACGGAATATGTGACGTTGTCGGATGGAGCCAGCTGGAAACCATCGGCGTGGGAGTCGTTGGCCAAAGATTGGCTGGCCAGCGCGAAGTTGGGGCCGGGTGTCCCGTCTTCGTTGACGATGCCTTTGGAGAGCAGGTTCGAGACACTCTCGCCGTGGCGTGGCTTGTAGGTGGCGAAAATATGATCGAAAGTTCGGTTCTCTCCGATAATTACGATGACGTGCTTAATAGGCGAGGCAGTGGCCGTTTGGCTGTGAGAATTTTGAGCATCGGCGATGACTGGCGCTCCAAGGTTGGCCAGCAGCGCAACCAGGCTGGTGGCTACCGCAAGATGTTTTCTGGCTTCTTTCAGAAAATGGGAAGACATGAAGGTTTCCTCCGTAAACGTATGCGAGCAACTGCAGACGACAAGGTACTGGGCCAAGGGTTACGGCGAGGTGACGCGAACATTAATTCCCGGTTAAAAGAAATCCACAGGGGTCAGACAGAAATGGCCAAACGACGCGGCGCGCCGCCAAGTATACGCCTGAGGGGGCCGTCAAGGTAGACTGCATTTTCAGCCTTCGGAGGGTGTGCAAACGAATGCCTACAGTTGTGGGAGTTCCGCTGGACGTGAACTCTTCCTATCTGCGAGGGGCGGCTGGAGCGCCGCAGAAAATCCGCGAGGCTTTGAGCAGCGAGGCCTGGAATTCATGGTCGGAGCTGGGTGTAGACGTAGCAGGAGCCTTTGGCGATGCGGGCGATTTGCGATTGAGCAATTCTGCGAAAGAAGTTGGGCACGATTTTGCGGAGATCGAGCAGGCAGTAAGTGCGTTAGTGGCGAAAGGTGAACGTCCGGTGTTGCTGGGCGGGGACCACTCGGTTACATATCCTATTCTGAAGGGCTTCGCTGGGCACAACGCGGAGCTCACGATTCTTCATTTCGACGCGCATCCGGATTTGTATGATGAGTTTGAAGGCAGCCGAGTTTCGCATGCGTGTCCATTTGCGCGCATCATGGAGGAAGGGCTGGCGAAGCGACTGGTGCAGATTGGGATACGAACGCTGAACCGGCATCAGAGCGAGCAGGCGGAGAAATTTGGAGTTGAGATGGTGCCGATGACTGCCTTGCCTGCGTTTGATCGGGTGAAGGTTCGCGGGCCGGTTTATATTTCTTTCGACATGGATGTGCTTGATCCGGCGTTTGCGCCGGGGATTTCGCATCACGAGCCCGGAGGAATGACGGTGCGGGAGGCGATTGCGCATCTGCATGCGCTTGAAGGTACGATTGTGGGCGCGGATATTGTGGAGTACAACCCGGGACGGGATATTGGTGGGATGACGGCGATGGTGGCGGCGAAGATTTTGAAGGAGATTTTGGGGAAGATGATTCTGCAGGACTAGGAGGCTGGAATTGTTCGGGAGCAGGAGACTTGGAGTGGGGGAAGAAATGCCCTGGGAGGCACGGGATTGTGGGTTGGGGGCAGGGGTCCTTCGACTGCGGTTGTTCTTCGCTTCGCGAAGCACAATCCTCGCTCAGGATGACACGAGGAGGAAGTCATGCAAGCAAATGGGCTGGTGCAGGTTGCGAGTCGCTATTCGGTGGATGAGAGCGTGCAACGGTTAAAGTCGCTTTTTGAGGAGAAGGGGTTGCAGGTTTTCGCGGTGATTGATCACAGCGGCGAGGCGGCGAAGGTGGGGCTGAAGATGCGGCCGACTAAAGTGGTTATCTTCGGAAGTCCGAAGGGAGGGACGCCTCTGATGGTGGCGGCGCCGTCGCTGGCAATTGATTTGCCATTGAAGGCGCTGGTGGCGGAAGACGAAAACGGCAACGTAACGGTTTCCTACAACAGTCCGGAATATTTGCAGCAGAGGCATAGTGTGCCTGCCGATCTGATCAAGAATATTGCGGGCGCGGGCGCGCTGCTGGCCAAGGCTGTGGAATAATGCCCGGACCGGCGCAGAGTATGGTCGAAAATTCCAATCGGGCGCGCGACCATTTGGCCAACGAGCGGACGTTTTTGGCTTGGGTGAGGACGAGCGTGGCGATTGTTGTGTTTGGATTCGCGATTGGGCGGTTTGCGATTGCGCTGCGGCAGCTGGCGAGATTTCAGGGAATACCTGCCAGGACGACCGGACTTTCGGTATGGATGGGAATGATTTCGATAATCGCGGGAGTGGTGATGGTTGTGGCTGGGCTGTTGCGATATCGAAAAACGCGGGCGCTGTTGGAAGAAGGAAAGTTTGAGCCGGCGGGATTTATTGTGGATATGGTGACAATCCTCACCGTGTTGTTTGGGTTGGCGCTGGCGGGATATTTGATTTATGTGGAGAGAAGTCTGGGGTAGCGCTCCGGCACTCGGGATTGCGGCCAGGAGAGGCGTTTTACAACGAGGGGCACGAAGGTACACGAAGGGATGGGCATCTCCCAGGCTTATGGCAAATGAACTGGAAAAAGAGGCGGCGGCGCGGACGAGTTTGCGGTTTGTTAAGGACGGTCAGATCGTTGGGATCGGCACCGGATCGACGGCAGCTTATTTTATTCAATTGTTGGGGGAGGCGGTTAAGCAGGGGCTACGGGTTAAGGGGATCCCGACATCGGAGCGTTCGCGGGCGCAGGCGGCCGGTCTTGGGATTCCGCTGACTACGCTGGATGAATATCAGGAGATCGATGTGACGGTGGATGGCGCCGATGAGTTTGATCCCCAACTGAGATTGATAAAAGGAGGAGGCGGCGCGCTGCTGCGGGAAAAAATTGTGGCGTCGGCGACAAAGCAATTGGTGATTGTGACGGACGCGAGCAAGCGGGTTCCTGTGCTGGGAAGGTTTCCGCTGCCGGTGGAAGTGATCAAGTTCGCCCAAGCTTTGGTCGCAAAAAAGATTGAGGCGCTGGGTGCGAAGGTGAGCTTGCGCCGTAGCAGCGATGGGAAACCATTCTTAACCGACGAGAATAATCACATTCTCGATTGCCGGTTCGGACAGATTCGAGATGCAGATGGGCTCGCCCGGCAACTTAGCGATATGCCGGGAGTGGTGGAGCACGGGATGTTCATGGGGATGGCGAGCGTTGTGTTAGTGGCGAATGGTAGCGAGACGATCGAGTTGTGGCGTGAACCGAAAGGCAAAAAAGTTTCCCAGCAGCAAAGGCATTAAATGGCATCTACGCCACAATCGCAGGGTTGGGAGCGGCCATCGCGGAGGCGTGGGGTGCGGTATGCGGTGGAGGCACCGCTGGATGTAACGGTGCTGCGTTCGGGGATTCCGGATACCGTGCCTGGACGGACTGTGAACCTTGGCGAGGGAGGAATCGCCGCCGTGCTGGCGGGAGAGTTCTTGCCGGGAGAGACGGTGGGGGTTGAGGTCCGGCTGCCGCTGGCGACAGTACCGTTGCGCACGCGAGCTGTGGTGCGGCATCACGACAAGCTCAGTTCAGGGATGGAGTTCGTGGGCCTGTCAGTGGAGCAGCGGGCGGCGATTCGAAGTTTGGCAGCGGGATGGGCCAGAGCGGAAGCCGAACCGGAAGTGCGACCCAAGATCGCGGCGAAGGCCAGCGGAGTCAGCAAGACCGGAGGATCGGGAGGAGCCAGGCCACCGGTCCGCAAGAGTCGGAGGCAGGTTTGGATGGTCCTGCTGGTGGCGGTGGTGATCCTGGTGGCAGCTTTGTGGTGGCGATGGAATCGGGGATGGCACGAGCTTGAGTCAGGGCTGCCCAAAGACGAAAAGATCGCAGAAGCAAGTCAGCCTCGGGCGCAGGTTCCGGCCGAGGTGATGCAGAGACGGATCACCCACCGAGTGGACCCGGAATATCCGGCGGCGGCGCGGCGCGAAAAGCTGCAGGGAATAATTGCGCTCAGTGTAGTGGTGGGGCGCGATGGATCGGTAATGGATGTCCGGGCTTTGAACGGCCCCGC
>DATNMU010000330.1:0-2854 GCA_035602195.1 Candidatus Acidiferrum sp. | reverse complement strand
TGCACGGCGTGAACGAATTCGGGGAGGAGATCACCTACCGTCTGGCGGGAAGCATTGGAGTGAAGGGATTTCCCGAAGTGACGATGCGCAACATGTTCGCTCCGGCAGAGAATTCGCAGCCGGCGGCGATGCAGGCGGCGACGTCGCTCGGGGAACGCTTCGGGCGCATCTATGATAATCCTTACAATGCTCCGGCGATCGCAGGCGTAAAACTGGATTTCGATTTGGTACGCGAGCGGCGTTGGGCGCGGCTGGAGAGCGCACGCACAGACGTGACCGAAGCCCGGCCGGGCGAAGAAATTATGCTGGAGACCGTGCTGGCGCCTTATCGGGGCGAGCGCATCGTGCAGCAGATTCCGGTGAAGATCCCCACTTCGGCCAGCAAGGGAACCTTGCGCATTCTGGTCAGCGACGGCGAAACGCTCGACCGCGTAGGCCACGGAACGGCGGCTTTTGGGCGCAAACTTGATTTGGCTTCGACCATCGCGCTCCTCAATAAAGAACACTCCAACAACCGGGTCTACGTTTCTCTGCTCGAAGCTGATCCGGAGGCGCGTGTTGCCGACAAAGTAATGCCCACGCTGCCCATCTCAATTATGAATGTGATGGACGGCATGCGCGGCAATCAGGAAATGCTGGTTTCAGGCGAATCCAACGTCGACGAAACTGCAACGGCTCCGCTGGATTATGTGGTCTCGGGAGCGCAGCTGCTGACGATTACGGTGAAGTAGCGAGTACTCAGTTGCGAGCGGCGAGTTACCGCGAAAACCTCCAATAGAAAATTCCCATTAGGGTGTGCAAATAGATGACGCGCACCCTCGTCGTACGTGCGTTATAATTCGCACTCTGTTTTCCTAATTCACTGTTGTGTTGCTAAAGACACTTCTCTCTACACCTTCATGAGGAGGAAACAGTGTCGAACGATTTCGGTCATCCCCAGGATCACGATCCCAAAGACCAGCATAGCCAAGCTCAACCGCACCGTCATGCTTGTGGAAACCTTTTCGGTTGTGGAGAAGAACAAGGCACCGGACTTTTCCGCGAAGACATTAAGGATGCCGCATTCAACAAACGAGCTGCCGACCGGTTGCTGCACAGTGACGAAGTAAACCAGGAACAGCTTGACGGCTTTCTGAGCGCGCGCGGACGCTCGCGCCGCCGGCTTCTGCGCGCCAGCAGTTTTATGGGAACGCTGGCCGGCATCGGTCCCTGGTTCCATAAGCTCGCACACGCTGCGGATGCGATGGAAACGAGTACGTTGACTAATTCCTCGGTTTCGCAAAAGAAAGAAGACGAAGGCCGCGTTCATGCAGTCGAGTCGAACGATAAGACTGTTCGCCTGGGGGTTTACGACACAACGCTCGAGCCTATTCTCAAGATCGATTCCGGCGATACCATCAGT
This sequence comes from Candidatus Acidiferrum sp., assembly GCA_035602195.1. Lineage (GTDB taxonomy): Bacteria > Acidobacteriota > Terriglobia > Terriglobales > Acidobacteriaceae > Sulfotelmatobacter. Next base: position 1,452 of record DATNMU010000330.1, on the reverse strand, counting down.
TATCCCAATACGTGGTCGCATTTCTTAAACCAGATGCAGCCGGGCGTTCCCATCGAGACTCTGGCGAAGGTCCGTTTAAGCAATCCGGGACACGGGCCTCATTCGATTATCGGGCCCATCCATGTGAATGGCGCCGAACCGGGCGACGTGCTTGAGGTCCGCTACAAACGCATTGTTCCATTTGACTGGGGAGCAGTATTCAATAATCCGGGTTCGATTGGAACTGGATTGTTGGCGCAGGACTTTCCCGAAGGCCAAGTGAAATATCTCAAGCTCGACGTACCCAACATGACGGCGGAATTTAACCGCAGCATCCATGTACCGCTCAAGCCTTTCCAGGGAACCCTGGGCGTGGCGCCGCCGGATGGTTACTATCCACCTTTATCTCCGGGAGTGACCAGTTCCGTTCCTCCCGGTCCTCACGGCGGCAATACAGATCTGAGCGAAATGGTCGAAGGCTCAACCATGTTCATTCCCGTATGGAAGCCGGGAGCGCTGATCTTCACTGGAGATTCCCATGCCGTGCAGGGTGATGGTGAAATCAATCTTTCCGCGCTGGAAACTCGCATGAAGGAATTGCGCATTCAGGTGGTGCTGCACAAGCAGAAGAATTTTGCCTGGCCGGTCGCGGAGACTGCTACCCACTGGATTACCTTGGGCTTAGACAAGGATCTCAACGTGGCCATGACTTTGGCGGCGCGCAACGCCATCGACTTTCTCTCGGCGCGGGCCGACCTAACCAAACTCGATGCCTACGCGTTGTGCAGCATTGCTGTCAGTTTCCGGGTGACGCAGGTAGTGGATATCGTGCGCGGAGTGCATGCGATGATTCCTAAGAATCTTTTCGCAGCCGATCTGCGGAAGCAGATTGCGGTGGTTTAAGTCTGAGAGATGCGATCAATGACCAAGCAATAGAAGTCCCGCTTTTTCCATATGACGGAACCCGTCGGTAGCCCAAGCGGCTAATACCATGAGCGTCCCGTTGTAACCCACGTGAGCCAGAAAACTTGAGGCCACAGACTTAGTCACGGCGCGCACCGTGGTAAGTACCACTCCAACTAGAAAAATAATCAGCACCGCTCCCCACGCGTAGCCATACTGAACCATGTGGATCAGGCCGAAAGGCAGGGCAGTCAGGACAATGCCCCAGACAACTCCCATACGCCGCGCGATTACCGGATAAAGAAAACCGCGAAAGAAGAATTCTTCCATCAGCGGACCGAGAGTGACGGCGAAGATTGCGGTCAGATAGGCGTCGGAACGGTGCGCGAAGAACTGATCAAAGGGCGTGCTCTTCGGCATGGGAAGAAATCTTCCCAGCAAGTCGAGGCCGACCATTAGAAGGCCGATTCCCATGAGCCCGAAGCTAGCCTTTCCAGGCCAATTCCAGCGGATGGCTTGCCCGAAGCGCGCGTGATATTTGCCTTCGACCAGCAGGACCATATACGTCGC
>DATNMU010000329.1:0-2755 GCA_035602195.1 Candidatus Acidiferrum sp. | reverse complement strand
AAGGTTTGTTGGTCTCAATTAAGATATTAAGCCGAAACACGGCTATTGTCAACGTAAAAGCGGTCATATCGCGCTGAGGACGCGTGTTGCACAACTGCAAAACTTACTATCTTGCATCATTGTTCCAAGATCTGGCCCGCTCGCGGATGCACTTGTTCGTGAGTGATTTCGCTGGCCTCCCAGTCACCGCCAAGAGCTTTCACCAGAAAGACGGCGCTGACCATCTGCTGGCCGAGCAACTGCGTCGCTAGCCGCTGGTTGGCCAGTAGAGTTGTCTGCGCGGTAATCACATCCAGATAAGTGGTGACGCCGCCAACGTAACGATTATTAGCGATAGTCAAAGCCTGGCGCGAATCCTGGACGGCAGCGGATTGAGTAGAGAGCGCTTGCGCAAGTGTGCTCAAGTTGCTGATGCCGTCCTCGACCTGCTGAAATGCAGTCAATACAGCCAGGCGGTAGTTGGCGACAGACTCCTCATAGGCTGAGCGCGCGGCGGCCAGATTGGCGCGGTTCCGACCGCCCTCAAAGATGGGCTGCAACGCATCTGCCCCCAGCGACCAGACTAAGCTGGGCGCATTGAGTAGCGGGGCGATGTTGGCGCTCTGCCATCCGCCGGAGCCTCCCAATGTGATGTGGGGATAGAAGGCGGTGCGCGCGATACCGACTTGCGCATTTTGGAAGGCCATTTGACGTTCGGCCGTGGCAATGTCAGGCCGGCGCTCGAGCACGTCAGAAGGTATGCCGAGCGGAATCGGTGGGGGCGTAGCTTGCAATGGGGAAACGGGCACGCTAAAGGCAGAAGCCGGCTGCCCTACGAGCACCGCGATTGCGTGCTCGAACTGCGCGCGCGATTGCTGCACCAGAGCCAACTGCGACACGGTGGAATCGAGCACCGCGGCTTGTTGCGCAACTTCCAGTCCGTTGGCGACGCCGCCTTCATGGCGGTGGTTCACCAAATCCAGGCCCTTGCGCTCATATCCTACCGATTCTTGAACCACTTGATACTCGGCGTCCAATTCGCGCAGGCTGAAGTAGTCGGCGGCGAGCTCGGCGGTCAGAACCAGCTGTACATTTTGAAGGTCCGCGGCCGTGGATTGAAGCGAGGCGTTGGCTGCTTCCACATTGCGCCGCACGCGTCCGAAAAGATCAGCTTCGTAATTGAGTGTAAAGGGAATCGCAAAAATGTTCTGCGTAAATGGAGTCACTGACGTCACACTACCGTTGACGATGGTTGGCTCAGCTCCATTCAGAGGGCGGTTGCCGGAGCCGCGTTGCCTTTCCACCGTCGGATCCACGGCGAGTTGTGGAAACATCGCTGCAGTGGCGACGCGCGCCAAAGAACGAGCCTGGCTTAAACGATCTCGCGCCGCGAACAAAGACTGGTTCGCCTGCAGCAACTGCTGTTCGTAGGCATCGAGTGCGGGATCGTGAAAAACCTGCCACCACGTTCCTTTTGGAATCGAATCCTTGGGCGCGGCTTGTTCCCAGGGCGGCTGCGTCTTCCAGGCGTCGGGTGCCGGGGTTGGCGCGGCGGGACGACTATAGCGCGGGCCGACAGTACATCCGCTGGCACAGAGCAGAAGTGCCAGTGTCGACAAGAGTGCTGCTCGCTTCACTGACCGCCGCCTTTCTTGCGGTCATTTTTCTGCTGATCATTTTTTCCCTGGGGCTGTCCCGGTGCAGGCTGACCGGTTTTTTGTTGGTTTTGCGCGGGCTGCGCCACGTTCACCGGCTGACCGTCTTCGAGCGAATCCGGGGGATTGATGACTACCCTGTCGGTGCGAGACACTCCACCCAGAATTTCCAAGGTTGTGCCGTAGTCGCGCCCAATGTTGATCGGCCGCAGCTCGATTCTGTTATTTGGAGCAACCACCGCGACGCGTGGACCTTCGGAGCGAAATAACATCGCGTTCACCGGAACCGTAACTTTGTTCACGTTAGTGCCGACGGCGAAGTGTATTTCTCCAAACGAACCGGGCAACAAACGCCCGTCCTTATTGGGCACGTCTACTTCCGTCAGCAGGGTGCGCGTGCCGGGATCAATTGCCTCGGCAGTGCGTGCTACTTTGCCAACAAATTTCTGTCCGGGAAATTCCTGCAGGGTGATGGCGGTTTGTTCTCCCACCTTGATGTCTGGAGCGTAAGCCTGCGGAACGTTAGTGAAAACCCGCAAAGGATCGACCCGCGCAATGTCAAACAGCTCGCGACCCGCTACGCCTGCTCCAGCATTAATGAGCGCGCCGGGATCCACGTTGCGGCGAGTCAATACTCCGGTGAATGGTGCGTATACATCCTTGAATCCTTCGAGCTGCTCGAGACGGCGAACATTTGCATCGGAGGCAGCCAGGTTGGCTTGCGCCTGTTTGTATCCGCTGGTTTGCTGGTCTGCTTCTTGCGCGGAGACCGAATCGCTTTTGCGCAGATTTTCCCAACGGTCTGCGCTGATCTTCGCGATTTCCAATTGCGCCAGGATTTGTTGGCGGGTAGCCCGCATCTGGTTCAGTTCCTGATCGACTTCGGGCGTGTCGATGTGCGCCAGCAATTCCCCCTTGGTCACTTTGCTGCCAATGTCCCTGTACCATCGCACCAGGTAACCGCTGGTGCGCGCATAAATCGGGGACTCTTCAAACGCCTGCAGTGAACCGGGCAGGACCAGTTCCTCGTCCGGCTTTTCAGATTGCGGATAAACGACTGCGACAGTAGGCACGCTGTCGCGTTCGGTCTCCTTAGCGAGCGCGCGACCATGGCTCGCCTT
>DATNMU010000328.1:0-5554 GCA_035602195.1 Candidatus Acidiferrum sp. | reverse complement strand
GGCTTATGGTAACGTTGGAATTACCGCAACTTCGTAAGACTTAACCAGGGTTTTAGGTCAACGTGTCTTTAGAGACTCGCAAACCGGGATACCACATCGCGTGGAAAACGGTCACCTATCGCAGCGTAGTGCTGCTGATCTTGGCCGGAGCCGCGCTATTTTTAATTGCCGTACGTCTTACGTTTCCTCAGTTCAGCGAGAACAGCATCAAGGCGGCCGGCGGCCTCATCGACAAAACGCTGCAACGCATCGCGGGTTTGGCGCCAGCTACGGGCGGCGGCGCATCCATCGCGCAGCAGGCTCACTTTACTGCGCTCGACGGCACGGTTCGAGTAAAGAAGGGAAACGGAAACAGCTGGGTGGGCGCGGACTATAACGTTCCCCTGGACAAAGGCGATGTAGTGCAGACCGGCTCGGAAGGTATGGCGAAGGTGGTGTTCAACGACGGCACCAGCTACACCGTGAAGCAGGACTCACTCATCGTGATCGAGGAGAACTCGGCCAACGATCAGCAGCAAACGAACGTGGCTGTCGCAGTGAGTACCGGAACCGTGGATCTTCAGACGGCAACGTACTCACAGGGATCGAAATCGCAGGTGATTGTGGCGGGAGCTACTGCCTCCCTGTCTCCGCAGTCGACAGCTCAAGTCCATAACGATCCCAAATTGGATCAGCACGAGATTCTGATGAAGAAGGGCGCGGGCGAGGTGACACGCAATGGACAAACGGTGCAGTTGACGAACTGGGAAAAGGTAACTTTCAAAGCGGCCGAGCCGCGTATGGAAAAAGCCAAAAGCACTGGACCACCGACTCCCATCTCTCCTGCCAACATGGCGCCGATCTTCACCGCTGGCGAGAACACCAAGGATGTTGAGTTTTCCTGGACGCCAATGGCGAACGCCGTGGCTTACCGGTTGCGCATATCGAGGAACCCTTACTTTTCTTCTACACTAGTGGACAAGAAAGTAAACACCGCGGATGTCACGGTTACCAGCCTCGGGGAAGGCGCATATTACTGGGTAGTGCAGTCCTACGAGGCGTCGGGAAAAGAGTCGGTGGAGAGCGAGAAAAACCGCTTCACAATTATTGCTAAGGGAAAGCAGACCGATGCCATCGACTTGGAGCTGGATCCCTTTGTTCAGCATGGGCACGTGATCGAAGTGGCGGGAAAAACCCAGGTAGGGGCCCGAGTGATGGTGAATGGCCGGGAAGTCCCGATGGTTACAAACGACGGCACATTCCATTACTTCACGCCGCCTCTGGCGACCGGCGAAGCCGTTATAACGGTTACGGCGCAGACGGCGCAGGGCGGAGTTAATACGCAGCAAAAGAAGATCATTATCCAGTAACGAATCCAGTAGACGACACGCTGGATCGGCGCTGGTGCGGTTGAAGACTGTGTCGGTCGTCCAAGAGGACGAGAACCTTTGTTCCGGCGGCATTGTAAAGACTCTCTTAGACTAGAGAGCAATGGCGGCGGGGAATACAGATCGGGTTCGCCCGAAAACCCTGCGATCAGAGTAGATCGCGAGAAGAGTTCGTCTCATGTCAAAGAATAACGGATTTCATTCTTCACGTTCTCACAACCTACGGTCATTGTTCAGCTTGTTCTCAAGTGACTTGGCCATCGATCTGGGCACGGCCAACACGTTGGTCTATGCGCGCGGCAAGGGCATTGTCGTGAACGAGCCTTCTATCGTTGCCATTAACAAGAATACGGGTGAGGTGGAAGCTGTCGGCAAAGAGGCCAAAGAGATGCTGGGCCGAACGCCGGGCAACATTGTCGCTATCAAGCCCATGAAGGACGGCGTGATCGCCGACTTCAAGGTCACCGAAAAAATGCTGAATTACTTTATTCAGAAGGCGCATAACCGAAAAATGCTGGTGCATCCCCGAATTGTGATTGGGGTGCCGTCGGAGATTACGCAGGTAGAAAAGCGCGCGGTTATGGATTCTGCTTATCGCGCCAAGGCCAGTGAAGTGCATCTGGTGGAGCAGGCGATGGTGGCGGCGATTGGAGCGGGGCTTCCGATCACGGAACCAAGTGGCAACATGGTGGTCGACATTGGCGGCGGCACAACCGACATCGCCGTGATTTCGTTGAGCGGTATTGTGTACTCGCGTTCGGTGCGGATGGCCGGCAACCAGATGGACGAAGCCATCATGAATTACCTGAAGCGGAAATATAACCTGCTGATCGGCGAGCGCACGGCGGAGCAGATAAAGATGGAAATTGGATCGGCTCACCAGCTCGACAAGCCGATGACGATGGAGATAAAGGGGCGTAACCTTATTGAAGGAGTGCCGAAGACGATCACGGTGGATGATGGCGAAATCCGCGAGGCGCTGAGCGAGTGCGTTTCAACCATCATGAATGCGATTCGCGTAGCCCTGGAGCGGACACCGCCAGAGCTTTCCGCCGACATCAGCGACCGCGGCATCGTGCTTACGGGTGGCGGAGCGCTGCTGAAGAATCTGGATAAGCGCATCCGCGAAGAGACCGGGCTGCCGGTCTCGATTGCCGACGATCCGTTGTGCAGTGTGGTCCTGGGCACGGGCAAAATGCTCAGCGACTTCAAGCTGCTGCGAAAGATATCGATCGAATAGAAAATAGTTTCCAGTTTCTGGTTTCCAGTTTCCGAAGCTGCTGGGTTTACTAGAGACTTGAAACCGGAAACTTGAAACTGTCTCATGGAATCCGTACTCGGCCGTTACCGAAATCTCACCATCCTTGTGGGAGTGTTGTTTTTGCAGGTGCTGGGGCTTGCCGTACAGGTCAAGCGCAGCGCCGACGCGGAGCACACGCGGCTGATCCGCATCTGGGTGGTCGATTCAATTACTCCGTTAGAGCGCGTACTGGTGCGGGTGCAGAACGGCGCCAACGATCTCTGGCACAACTATTTCTTTCTGCGCGGCGTGCGGGCGGAGAACCGGCAACTCAAGGAGCAGATCAAACAAATGCGGCTGGAGCAGGTGCGGCTGAGCGAAGATGCCGCCCAGGCACACCGTTTGCAGTCTCTGTTGGCCTTTAAAGAACAAGTGGTCATGAAAACCATTCCGGCACAGGTTATCGGCTCGAGTGGAAGCGATCTCTCGCGCTCGGTTTATATCGATAAGGGTTCGAACCAGGGCATTGCGCCGGACATGCCGGTGATTACGGCGGACGGCATTGTGGGCAAGGTATTGCGCGTGTACCCCTCGACGTCCCTCGTGCTCGTGATCAACGACCAGAGCAGCGGTGTGGGTGTGTTGCTGGAGAAGTCGCGCTTGCAAGGCGTGTTGCGAGGAACGGCGGATGGCGAGTTGATTCTGGAACGGGTCATGAGCGACGAGCAGGTTGTGCCCGGAGAAAGGGTATTGAGCAGCGGCGGCGATCAGATTTTTCCCAAGGGATTTCCCGTGGGGACCGTCATCAAGGTCAGTCCGGGAAAAGAATTGTTTCTGAACATCCAAGTGCATGCTGCGGCTGACCTCAACCGGCTGGAAGAAGTATTGGTCGTTACCGAGAGGCAGGAACGGGTGGCAGTGGCAGAAAGTGGTGCCAAGGTACGGGCGGCGGACATTCTCGCGCAGCGTCTGCCTTCGGTGCCAGACAAACCTGCGACGATTGGCACAGTGAAGCCTGCTGTTGCTGCCGCCGCGACGGGTCCAAGTCTCGGCGCGAAAGTTCAGCCGAATGGGGCCAGGAGACCGGACGCCGCAACTGCAGGAGTGCCTGGGACGAAGTTAACGGAGCGCCCAGGCAGAGTGGCTCCAGCGAAGCCGGTCGCGGCAACCAATCATGCTGCGAGCCCGGTGCCGGGATCCGGAGATACCGCCGCAACGAATGGCGCCTCAGCAGACGGCGGCCGCGAAAACCGGCCAGCGTCGAGTGAGGAATCAAGTTCTGGATCCGGCTCGGCCAGGACTCAATCGACACCGGTAGCGGTTCCTGCTAAACCTCCGGCACCGCAATCCAATCCACAACCCGCGATAACCGAAGATAATCCCCACTAGCGTGCCCATTACCTACACATCAGGAGAGCAGATCGAGGTTTACCGGTTCAGTATTCCGGTCACCGTCGGCGTGCCGCTGATCGCACTGTTTCTACAGGCGTTTCTTCCCCGGCGAATTTTTTCCATCTTCGACTTGCCTTTGCTGGTAACGATATTTTTCGCGATGGCGCGGAGAAATCCGATCTCTGGCCTGTTTACTGGTGCCGCGATCGGACTGGCTCAGGACATGCTGGGGCCTTATCCGATCGGAATCTATGGCATCGCGAAAACGGTGGTGGGCTATGGCGCGTCGTCCCTGGGAGCAAAGCTGGACGTGGAAAACGCCGGGGCGCGGCTACTAGTCACCTTGGGCTTTTATCTGGTGCATCAGGCAGTTTTTTTTACGGTTGCCCGGGGCATGGTGAACCTCACGCTGAATTGGAGTTGGAGCCGGGGAATCCTGGCCGGACTGGCGAATGGGGTCGTGGGTATGGTGTTGTATTTCGTGCTGGACAAGTTTAAGCAGAGGACGTGAAGGCGGGCTTCGGCTTCCGGGCTTCGGCCCAACCGCGGACTGCAAAGATTTATGTGATGCCGCGAGAAGAGCGGTGACCTTGGTTTCGTCGAGGAATCACTGTCAAAGCACTGCGGGATTACAATAGAAAAGAAATTCCCCGAAAAGGATTTGAAAGGTAACGAGCTTTTTGGCGAAGGCGAACTGGTATGCCTAAAGCCGGAGCCCAAAGCCCGAAGCCCGAAGCCCGATGTCCAGCCGTGACGACAAAGTATCGGAAGTTCGCCTGACGGCGGCGCAATATATCATCCTCGCCATCTTTCTCGTACTGGCGTACGGGCTGTGGAAGCTGCAGGTAATGGAAAGCGGCTACTACGCCTCGGCCGCCGAGAAGAATCGGATTCGCAATGTGCCGATTCTGGCGCCGCGCGGCAAAATTCTGGATCGAGAAGGGCGCACGATCGTTGAAAACTATCCATCGTTCTCCGCGCTTCTTTTACGCGACTCCACCCGCGATCTGAATGCCGATGCGGATTTGATTGCGCAAGGCCTCCACCTTGATCCGAACGAAGTGCGGGCGCGCATCCGCCACTTCTTCTCGATGCCGCAGTACCAGCCGATTTTTTTGAAAGAAGACATCACGCAGGATGAGCTGGCGTTTATCGATGCGCACCGCAACGAACTTCCGGAACTGGATACCATCGTCGCCCACCGGCGGCTATATCCGCGCAACGGCTTCATGGCCCACCTTATAGGCTACGTGGGCGAAGTCACCGAAGACATGCTGAACCAGCCCCAGTTCGAACTTTACAGTCCGGGCGATGTGGTCGGAGTTTCTGGAGTGGAGCGGCAGTACAACAATGAGTTGATGGGAACCAATGGGGCCCGGCGGGCGCTGGTGAACAGCCACGGCCGGGAAGTGGGGCTGCTGGGAGAAACGGATGCAATCCCCGGAAAGCCGTTAAAGCTTACGGTCGACATCGATTTGCAGATCGCGGCCGAGGAAGCGCTGGAAGGACGAAACGGCGCGATCATCGCGATGGACCCGCGCACCGGCGAGATTCT
>DATNMU010000327.1:0-9897 GCA_035602195.1 Candidatus Acidiferrum sp. | reverse complement strand
TTAGGAAGGTTGGAACAGGCGCGTAGCTCAGTTGGTTAGAGCGCTACCTTGACACGGTAGAGGTCAGGAGTTCGAGTCTCCTCGTGCCTACCATTTCTTTTCAACGGCTTGGAACCGTTGGCCCATCTCGCCACTGCCGCTTTATCCATTTTCAATCCATGCCTACTGCACGGTCCCTTCGGCATGGCTGAAGGAACGGCATGCTGCCGCCCACGGCGCAGCCGAAAAAATGGTATTCGGCAGTCGGCTATGAGCGCAGGCTCGTCTAAAATTCATAGCGCAACGCGAATTGCATGACGCGAGGCTGCGTCAGCAAACTGGTGTAGGCGCCGAAGCTGTTCGGTTGCTGTGTCAGCGACGTGAGCAGTGACGACGATCCGACGCTCTGCGCATTAAACCGCGTCAGGTTCGGGACATTGAACACCTCCCAGCGGAACTGGATGCTGTGGGCTTCGTTGTAGGGCATCTTCCAGTTCTTGACCAGGCTCATGTCCAGACCGGCGTAGCCGTCGCCACGCAAAACGTTGCGCGAGCCAACCTGGCCGGGAAGCGGCAAGGTAAAGTCTTGCTGGGCAGCGGCGGGATCGGCGAACGCGTTCACCGTGCCGTTGCCTTTGAACGTCCCGGTTTTCGGTCTGGACGTCATCTGCCCGATCCCCGTCAGGAACCAGTCCGTGGGCCAGCGCTGCCCTCCATCCACACTGAAAGGAAATCCGCTGGTCCAGCGTGCGACTCCGGAAAGCTGCCAGTTTCCAATGAAGGCGTTCGTAACACCGTGGGCATTGCTTGCGAAGGCGCGTCCTCTGCCGAAAGGAAGTTCGGCGACCCAGTTGAGGTTGAGCTGATGAGTGAGATCGAAGTCCGAGGGCGCTCGCGCAAGATTCGGTGAGAATGCGTTCGCCAGGCGGCTTCCAACCAGGCCGATATTTGTGTAGCCGTACACCGCAAATCCGACCCGTGATGCTGCCGAGGTGATGTCGAGCGACTTGGAGTACGTATAGTTCAAATCGAACTGAACACCCTGGCTGAATTGTTTCCTCAGGTTGACCTGCAGCGCGTTATAGCTGGAATTGCCAATGGAACTCCAGCCATACGTCGAGAACGCCTGGTTGTTCAAGAACTGGCCGGAGTTGTTGCCGAGCAAGCCGGGAGGGCCGTTGAAGTAATACGAGCCCGAGCCAAGGTTGTCGCCGATGCCGCCGTAAGAATCGATATCGGCCAGGCCGACGATTTCGTCACCAATGACCGAGAGGCCCGGGTTGTAATACATATTGAAAACTTCCTGAATCAGGCTGTCTTTGGGATTCGGCGTCGGAACCAAACCGGTGCCAAAGGTATCGGAGTAGTAAGACGCACCCGGCCGGAGCGGTTGAATCATGTCAATCCAGTACTGGGACGTCTTGCCCAGCCCTGCGGCGGTGACGCTTTGTATCTGCGCGGTCGTCGGGAAGCCCTGGTAATAATTGGTCGGCTGCCCACCGTTGTTTGCCAGCGCAAACTGCCTGGCCAGATTGGATAGGGCTGAAGCTGCCGTATAGTAGTCAATTCCCGTCTTCGGATCCCTGATATCGAGTGGCTGTGTCAGATCGCGCTGCGTCAACAGATGCCGGCCGAAGCGCCCGACATACGATACTTGCAGCGAGAAGCGTTTCGGCAGCTCTCGTCCGATCGAGAAATCGGCGGTGTAGGCGTGCGGAGTCTTAAGTGTGTTGTCATTTCCCCACAAGTTGGCCTGAGCGTTGGTGGCGGGTATCTGTGGCCAGGGCGGGTTCGATGTCGGTGGCGGCTGCAAGAACTGCTTGCCGTTGATATTTGTGGCCGGGATATTGTGGATGCCCGTGATCCGCGGCAAATCCTCGGCGCTGGTAACGCCAAACGTGCAGCAGGCATTCTGAATCGTCGTGGACAATCCCGCAGCGCCGGTCTGGTCAAAGCTGTTTAGAAGCGCGAATCCGGCGCGGTCGTAAACCTGACTCAGGCCAAGGCGGAACACGGTTTTGTCGTTCTCGCCGAAGAGCTTCTTGAACATCCCTCCGGCAGGACGTGGAGAGTAGGCGATCGATATCCGCGGCGACGCATCTGTTTTCTCGAGCGGATAGAAACCCGGCCCACGACCGAGGTTGAACTCGATCGGTCCCATTCCGCCGTAGCCGATCCCCTGGTTCATGTTCTTCACGTTTTCGTTGAATTGAGTTCCCAAGCCAAAGGTCGGATAGGTTTGCAGCCCATTCGTTTCCCAAGGGGCAGGGAAGAACGACCATCGCAATCCGTAGGTCAACGTCAAGTTGGGTTTCACCCGCCAGGTGTCCTGGCCGTAGAACTCATACCAGTCGAGCCCATAGCGCCGGTTCACCGGAGCGCCCTGCGGCTGCGCAATGCCGTTCTTGTCCAGGTTGTAGTTGGCGACCACGTCCGAGACCATGCCGAACAAGGCCAGCAGCGGACGGTCGTATTGGGTGGCGGTCTCGGGCTCCGGCCCGCTGATGCCCGGGTGCCCGACCGTGTTGGTCGGGTCGAGTGTGCTGGTCGTGCCCGCGAAACCAATCGGAGAGGTCCAGTTGGTTGTGCCCAGTCCAATGGTGTTCGAGTGGAGGTAACTGGTGCGCGGATCACGCGCGATTCCAATCGCGGTGCCGAACTGCAAGGTGTGCGTTCCCTTGGTCCACGAAACGTCGTCTACGAAGTTGTTGAGAGGTACCTGAAAGCTGTGGCTGAAGGTAACGCCTTGGTCCAGACCTAGGAACTCGTTCCATTGCTGGTCGGTGTTGCCGACAAGACCGAAGCTTTGCCGCGTGAAGCCCCAGTGAAAGGAATTGGTCAGCGCGGGCGTGAGAATCGAGATATAGCCAACGACGAAGCCTTTGCTGTGATCGACGATTGTGGACTCAGGGGCATCGCCCGGCAGAAAAGGAGCGCCCGGATTGCGCAGGTCCTGGGACGCTCCGCGCAAGAACAGAGTATGCCGGCCATCGGAGGTGAGGCGGTAATCCAGTCGCGCAATCGCGACATCGTTGTCCAGACTCGTGGGTGCGCGGAACACGAAGCCGGCGTAGTTCAGACCATCTCCGGCGGAAGGATCGTTCGTCACCGTGTTCCCGGTGCAGAACGTCTTGTCGAGGTAGCCGGTGTGATTGGTCAGGTCGAGCATCGCGGGATCAATCCCGATGCCCCTGGGGTCAAGAAGCTGGAGCTGGGCGGCGTTCCAGACGGTGGTTCCGCCATTCACGTTTACATACTGAAAGATGCCTTGGCAGAGAGAGGGAGTAGGAATCACGCGCTCGGCGCGCTGTTGCTCGCGTTCGCGAGTCCCCTCGTAGTTGGCAAAGAAGAACAGCTTGTCTTTGCGAACCGGCCCGCCGATCGACACTCCGAAAATGTTGCGATTCAATTGCAAGGGCTTGTTGGGAAGGCCGATGTTCAACTCCGATTGCTTCACCAGATAATCGTTGGCGCTGGTGATGGTGTTGCGCAGGTATTCGTAGACTGAGCCATGCAGCGAATTCGTGCCGCTCTTGGTTACCAGCGCCACTTGGGCGCCTGATCCCTGTCCCTGATCGGCGCTGTAGTTCGTCGTGGTCACGCGGAATTCCTGCACCGAGTCCTGCGTCACCGGCAGCACCGACGTAAACGCGTAGCCGTTTGACTGATCGTTGACGTCAACACCGTCGAGCGTAATGTTGCTCTGATCGCTGCGCGCTCCGTTGACTGCACCGTTGCGCGTGTCCTGATCCTGGTCTGCGATGCGATTGCCGGTGTAGGCCACGCCGGCCTGCAGGCTCAACAGATCAGGCACATTTCTGCCCTCGAGCGGAATCTGGCGGACTTGCCGTTCGTCAAAAGAATTGCCGAGGGAAGCGTCCACCAGGTCTAACGCTGGAATCTCCGAGGTAACCGTGACTACTTCTGCTGCCGCACCAACTTTAAGCTGCACGTTCGCAGTAGCGGGCGTATTTACCAGCAGCGTCAAGCCCTTCTGCTCATAGTTGCGGAAGCCTGCGGCCTTGACCGAGAGCGTATATGTTCCGGGCGGAACAAAAAGGAACTGGTACTCTCCTTGACCTCCCGTGGTCGCGGTTCGCTCCGTCCTCGATTCGGGGTCCGCGAGCACGACGTTGGCGCCGACGAGTGCGCTCCCGCCCGGATCAGTCACCGAGCCGCGCACCGACGTGGTGGCCTGGCCCCATGCGACACTGGGAAGCAGCAACAGGGTCAGCAAGGCTACCGCAGCGATGAGGGAGCGCGAAGTACGAAGGGACACAGCGGACACACTGCACTGGGTGAAGGACAGCGAGTGTCTTCCAGTCATGGCGTCACCTGTTCGTTTGTTTAACTAAGAAGCCCCAGTAACACTACTAGAATTTCGGAAGGTTACGTCCGTTAGAACGACACTGTCAAGAGGGAAATTCCCTCCGCGCTGTCAGTTAGGTGGCGCTGACGGCCAACGGTCGGTTGCTCAAACTGGAACTCCTCCGGCTGGCGGCAGACGAACCCTTCGCGTTTGAAACCTACTACCTGCCCGCTGAACAATTTGCCGGTGTTTCCCGCAACGCGGTTGCCCAACGGGTCAGTCTTCTCCATTGCGGAATCCGGTTACGGAATTCAAATCGCCTACGCCGACGAGGAAATGGATGCGACCGCCGCCACTCCCGCAACGGCAAATCTTCTGAAGCTTGCGCGCAATGAGCCGCTCATCAGAATCCGACAGGTCATCTATTCCACCAAAGGGAAAGCGACACTGTATGTGCTCGGCTTATACCGATCAGATCGCACAACCTATTAGTCCGCAGATTTCGTTAGGTTGTGGGAGAACCCAACTGCTGCTCACTGCAAAATGCCGGCCAAATTGGCACGCATCATTTCTGGCGTACCCCAATCGATTACACGTGTTTCCAAGGGTTTGGGCGGTCCCAGCGGTGGTGTAAGATATTGAAGGAAGAACGAGCGACACGGTAGATGTTTGGAGTTCGAGTCCTCAGTTCCTACCATTTCTTTTCAGCTTCCGACTCAAAATGTCCAATCCCGTCGTTCCGCAATCGCACCCTGCCGTCGAATCCGTCGGCGAAACCAACGAGTCATTTGGTGAAATGCTTTCGCAGTATGAGAAGAGTCATTCTCGTAAAACTGAAGATGGCGGTAAGCAACTAATTGGCACGGTGATTGTCGTGACCGGAGACTCGGTATTTCTCGACATCGGATTCAAGAGCGAGGGCATCCTTCCCCTCGCCGGCCTCCCCGCAGCAGACCAAACCCCAAAGCCCGGCGACAAGATCACAGTATCCGTGAAAGGCCGCGACCCGGAAGGTTACTACCAGCTTACTCTTGCCAAAGTTGAGCGGCCGAAAGACTGGGCGGCTCTGGAAAAGGCTTTCGTCGAAAAAGCGACTATCGTAGGTACTGTAACGGGCGCGATCAAGGGCGGGCTCAGCGTTGACGTCGGGGTGCGGGCGTTCATGCCGGGCTCGCGCAGTGGAGCCCACGACGCTGCGGAAATGGAAAAGTTGGTCGAGCAGGAAATTCTTTGCCGCATCATCAAACTCGACGTCGCCGAAGAAGACGTGGTCGTCGATCGTCGCGTCGTTCTCGAGGAAGAACAGCGCTCGGCGAAGGATCGTTTTTATTCCGAGATGAAAGAAGGCGATACGGTGAGCGGAACGGTTCGCAGCCTCGCTGATTATGGAGCCTTCGTTGATCTGGGTGGCGTCGACGCCTTGCTGCATGTGAGCGACATTGCCTGGAGCCGCGTCGAGAAACCTGCGGACGTGCTTTCCGTGGGGCAGATGATCGAAGCAAAAGTTCTGAAGATCACCAACGATTCCGGCAAGCGCCGCATTTCTGTGGGCATGAAGCAATTGCAGCCTCATCCTTGGGACGCGGTCACCGGAAAGTACAACGTTGGCGAACGCGTGAGGGGTACCGTGACGCGCGTCGCCGAGTTTGGCGCCTTCGTAGAGCTTGAACCCGGCGTTGAAGGCCTGATCCACGTTTCAGAAATGTCGTGGGGTAAAAAGTTGAGAAGCGCCAGCACTCTGGTCAAGCCGGGCGAAATCGTTGATGCAGTGATTCTGGGAATCAATCCTGTGGAACGACGCATGTCGCTCGGACTGAAGCAGGCTTTAGGGGATCCGTGGGCTGAAGTTGGGCAGCGCCTCGCAGCGGGTTCGGTCATCGAAGGTCCGGTTGTCAGCATCACGAAGTTCGGCGCCTTCGTGCAACTCAGCGAAGGGGTTGAGGGAATGATCCACATCAGCGAAATGAGCGCCGAGAAGCGCATCAATCACCCGCAGGAAGTCGTGAAGATGGGCCAGGTCGTAAGAGCTCAGGTGCTCGCTGTCGACACGGAGAAGCGGCAATTGCGGCTGAGCATGAAGCAGCTGGTTCCCAGCGGTTTGGATGAATATATTGCCGAGCACAAAGAAGGGGACGTAGTCACTGGCCGCATGGTCGAGGTTTCGGACGGCCACTCCCGCGTGGAATTGGGCGAAGGAATCGAAGCTCGCTGCCGCATGGATGCATCAGTAAAAGCCGCCGACAGAAAACCGCCTCAGCCTTCGGGAGTAGCGTCTTCGCAATCGAGCGGGAAGGTGCCCTCGAAACCTGATCTATCTGCTCTTGGATCGATGCTGCAAGCGCGATGGAAGGGCAGTGTGGCCGTTAGCGAAACCAAGCCGGAAGCCGCCCATGCCGGTCAGATTCGCAAATTCCGCATCACCAAGCTGGACGCAGCCGCTAAAAAAATTGAACTGGAATTGGCGTAGTTCCGGCTCTCTAATCTCTTTCGCGAATTTGGTTTTCCGCCGCGCGCATTCCCGCACCGGCAGCGACCGCGGATTCCTCTTTCTTCTTTTGCCAGTCTGATTCGGCCGCGACCGTGATCGATTCCAGTTTCTTCCTCTTCAATCCTGCATTAATTCCCTTCAATTCCTTCTGAGCAAGTTTCTGGAAGTCATCGATCACATCCTGCAGTTCGTGACCCAGCGACTCGGTTCGCGCCACTTGGTAGTCGGTGGGCCTGCCATCGTAACTGGTTACTGCGCCGTAGAGTTGCCCCAGATGTTCACGGATTCGTTCTTCGCCAGTGATCATGCCACCTTCTTTCGTGGCCACGATCTTCGATCGCAGCGCGTCGCAATCTGCAGCGAGTTTCTGGAGTTGTTTTCGCAGCGGATCTTTTTCCGGTAGCTTGGCAGCCCGCGCATTTGCCGCATTGCGCACTCCTTCGATCGCTTCTACTCCATAAGTCATGTGTTCCAGTTCTTTGTAGACTTTCATCGAGAGATCGAATTGAGCCTTGCGTTCGTCCAGTGAATACTTGGCGCGCGGATCGATCGCAATTTTCAGTTCCTCAGTGTAGGTCTTGTCGCCCTTCGTCAGCTTCACCGTGTAAGTACCGGGCAGCACGCGCGGTCCCTGCGCGGCTTCAAACAGAGCCGATGCCGCTGGCGCGACAGCCGGCGGCCTTACTCGCATTCCCCAGCCCGAACGATTCAATCCTCGATGCTTGCCACCCGACACTGTGTCGACAAGTTTGCCGTCCTGATCGAAAAGTTCAATCTTCAAATCGCCGAAGATGTGGCGTCCTTTTTGGTAATACGTGATCTGCGCATCCGCGGGACGGCTCCGGCCGCGAAAAGTTTCGTCGCCCTCCGGCCAACCGCCATCGACATCAAAGTATTGAACCGCTGCCCGCCCCGGGATCAAGGACGCTTCTTTCGCCATCATCTCGGGAGTGAGGGTCCGCAGCGGTGAGATATCGTCCACAATCCAGATGCCGCGCCCATGCGTGGCCAGCACCAAGTCAGACTCCCGCGCCTGTAACACGAGGTCATCAACAGGCGCCGCGGGAAAATCCGAACCCTTATATTGCGCCCAATGCTGGCCACCATCCACTGAAATCCACAGGCCGAATTCCGTTCCCAGGAAGAGCAGATTGCGGTTGACCGTGTCTTCCTTTATCACGTGAGCGTATCCGCGCACGCCGCTCTCCTGCGCTGGAAGCGCCGTCCACGTCTGCCCGTAGTCGATGGTTTTGTAGACATACGGGTTCTTGTCTCCGAAAACATGCCGATCTAAGGTGGCATACGCGGTGCCTTCGTCGAAGCGGCTGGCTTCAATGGCGGTTACCCAGGAATTCTTGCCCAGCCCGGTAATATTCCCCACCACGTTTGTCCAGGTTTTGGCGCCATCGCGCGTGATCTGCACGTTTCCGTCGTCGGTGCCAACCCAAATAATCTGGCCGTTCTTGGGCGACTCTGAAATTGAGTAGATCGTGGTATACATCTCCGCAGAAGAATTATCGATGGTCACTCCGCCGGACTCTTCCTGTTTCTGTTTTTCCGGATCATTCGTGGTCAAGTCCGGAGAAATTCGATCCCATGATTGGCCATGATCGCGCGAGCGAAACAGGAACTGCGCGCCAATGTAGATCGTTCCTTTTTCATTAGGGCTCATGTGAATCGGCGTGTTCCAGTTGAAACGCAATTTCTTCTCGCCATAGTTTGGCCAGGGCTTGAGACTGCGAGTCTCGTGCGTATATCGATTCACCCGGCCGATCTCACCACCCTGGGCTTCGGCGTAAATGTAATCGGGATCGGAAGTATCTTCGAACATCCAGAACCCGTCGCCGCCGTACATGTTTTCCCAGCGCGAATTGCTGACACCGCCCGGATATGACGAATCGCCCACCCACGAACTGTTGTCCTGCAGGCCGCCATAGACGTGGTAGGGATCCGCATTGTCGGTGCTCACGTGATAAAACTGCGAGACCGGGAGATTCATCTGGTGCTTCCAGCGATTGCCGCCATCTTCGCTGCGCCACAATCCGCCATCGTCGCCGGCGATTACAATGTTCGGATTCTTCGGACTGATCCATACGTCATGGAAATCTCCATGATCGCTGCTTGAAACCACGTTGAAGGTTTTTCCACCATCGTTGCTAAGCAGAAGAATTAGATCGGGCTTGAAAAGCTTATTCTCATCTTTCGGATCGACGATCAAATTGCCGAAATAAAACGGACGCCAGACCATGTAATTGCTGGCGTCAAGTTTCGTCCAGTTCGCGCCTCCGTCGTCAGACCGGTAAAGTCCTCTTCCTTTTTCCGCCTCGATGTTGGCATAGACTACCTGCGGCTTTGACGGCGCTACCTGCACCGCGATGCGTCCATATGGTTTGGGAGGCAAGCCTTTGGCATTGCCGTCATTGATCTCGCTCCAGTGAACACCGCCATCGGTAGACTTGAACAGCCCGCTACCCGGTCCACCGGAGCGGAAGGTCCATCCTTGCCGCCGAAAATCCCACATTGCTGCATAGATTGTCTTCGGCTCCTGCGGGCTGCGTGCAATCATGGCGCATCCGCTCGAACCATTCGCGCCTGCCAGAACTTTCTTCCAAGTCTTGCCGCCATCGTTTGTCTGGTAGACACCGCGTTCGTCGTTGTCATCCCAGAGATGGCCCAGTGCGCAAACCAGTACGTCATTGCTGTCGCTCGGATTCACTAGAATTTTGGCGATGTGCTCGCTATCTTTCAGGCCGACGTTGCTCCAGTTCTCACCGCCATCGGTCGACTTATACACTCCGTCGCCTACCGAGACGCTGTTTCGCGTCCAGCCCTCTCCCGTGCCCACCCAGACGATTTTCGAATGCGACGGATCAATGGCCACCGCGCCAATCGACTGCACGTCCTCGCGGTCAAACACCGGCTTATACGTTGTGCCGCCGTTCACTGACTTCCACACGCCGCCGCTGGCCGCGCCCACGAACACGGTAATGCGTCCGTTCTCTTCCACTGCATCCACCGCGGCGATGCGCCCGCTCATGGTCGCCGAGCCGATGTTGCGCGCAGGCAGTCCGGAGACCGTTGCCGCATCGTACCGATATGGCGGCGCCTGGGCTGCGGCTTG
>DATNMU010000326.1:0-11086 GCA_035602195.1 Candidatus Acidiferrum sp. | reverse complement strand
GCTCTGTTCCTTAGTCAGATTCGATGCCAGAAGCGGTGCCGATTGCGGGGTCAAATCCGCGTCCGATTCCTGAGCTAGCGGTGTGGTGATTCGGACACGGTGGGGTGACGTTGTTGCCCTCCCGGAGAGCGGTAGTGGGGTCGAGGGCTTTTCGGCCATGCTTCGCATGGGGTTTACGCATGACACGTCACCCCCGAATGGGTGCTGCAGAGCAACTTCCGGTTAGCGTGCGCGAACTTGTTGAAAGCAGGGCAGCTAAGGAAAAAATCCCGCTGTCAGGTTGCTGTAGAGCAACCTGAAGTTAGCGCAGGCGAACTTGTTGAAAAGAAAGAGCAGCGCGAAATCTCCCATTTTTCCGCTGGAGATTGTACGGAGCGCGGGAGCCGCGTCAAGGCTCTCCGCTTCGCTCCGACCGCTGACGCGGCGCGCCAACAACGCGCGGTCTTGACTCGTCTCCCTCTCCGCTCCTGTGTTGCTTCCAGCTAGGAAAAAATGTGAGAGAAAAATGGGGTGGGGTTAGCCAGCCACACGCGCAGCACCGCGCACGTAGAGAAGTTTCTGGAGCTTCTTCCGGGTCATGGGCCGCAGCGAAGCCAAGTACCCGGCAAGCTCGTAGGGGTGAAAGACCTCCCACACGGCGGCCTGAAATCTTGGCAGCTCGGCGGCAAACTCGGGATGCTGCTCGGCGGCCTCAGCGAAGGTCAGCAGCTTCTCTCTCACCAGATAGTCCAGGGCATTCTTCAGGCCGAAGCGCCGCCGGATGGTGCGGGTGGCTTGGCACTGCTTTCTCCACATCTTGTGGCCGTGCATGAGGGAAACTATAGCGCCGTCGTGCGCCGTTCGCCAAGCTGGGCCAACAACAACTCGGAGCGAAGACACCATCCCTTGCGCCTTCGGCGCAACGAGAGACGCCATGCCGGAAAGCGCGGCGCGTCCGGTGAGCGTCCGGGCTTTGTTCGGTGCCTGTCCGGTCGTTGTCCGGCTGGGCGATCTGATCAGGATGCTCTACCGGGAGTGTTCTGCAGGAAGGTGTCGATGGTGGTGAGCAGCGCTTCTTGCTTCCGGCGCGGCAGACGCTCGATCTGTTCCAACCGCCGCAACACGTGACGGCTGTGCTTGCGTGGTGGCTCGACCGGCAGAGGCTCGCTGGTATGCAGCAACTTCTGGATCGGCACATCAAGCGCGGCAGCGAAACGCAAAGCCATCTCTGCGCTGAGGCGCAGCTTGCCCGTCTCGTAATCAGAAACCACAACCTGGACGATGCCGACGCGCTGGGCTAACTCACGCTGGTTATAGCCGCGCATCTTGCGGAAATCGGCCAGGCGCTTGCCGAGTGCGCGGCTCACTGCCTTGGAATCCGTGTTGGGTTTACGAGCCATGACAAGGGTGAGTGTAAGAGTCATCTGGAATCCTTCTTGACCTAGAAAGTAATTTACTTTACATTCCTGTGGACAAGTTGAACAGAAGAATCCTCTTGACAGGTTTTTTCGAGAAACCCGGAAAACGGGAGGAAGGAGCCGCGCGGCGATGCCCTATGTTCCCCCGGAGGTGAAGGAGCGGATCAAGCGGGAAGTTTCGATCCAGCGTCTGGCGGAGGCGCGGGGCATCCAGTTGCGGCGCGTGGGCCGGAGCCTCATGGGACTCTGCCCCTTCCATAAAGACACCAATCCCAGCCTCAGCATTGATCCGGTGAAGAACGAGTGGCACTGTTTCGGCTGTGACCGCAAAGGAGACGTGATCGAGTGGGTGCGATGCGCTGAGGGCGTCAGTTTCACTCACGCGCTGGAGCTACTGCAACGCGACTATCTCCCGACCGCCACCACGAGCGCAAGCCCGCCACCGAAAAACTCGACGGTGCCCAAGTTGCCGCCGTTGTTCGAGCCCACGGTGGACGATCAAAAGTTGCTGGGCATCGTGGTCGATTACTACCACCGCATGCTGAAGCAATCGCCAGCAGCGCAGCAGTATCTCGTCCAACGTGGGTTGCAATCGGCGGAGATGGTGGAGCACTTCAAGCTGGGCTTTTCCAATCGCTCGCTGAATTACCACCTGCAGGATAAGAACCGCGCCGAGGGCTTGCGCCAGCGCGGACGACTGGCGGAGTTGGGCATCTTGCGGGAGAAGAGCGGGCATGAGCACTTCGTGGGATCGCTGGTGATCCCGATCCTGAATCTCAACGGCGATGTAGTGCAGATGTACGGGCGGAAGATCCACAGCCGTTTGCGGCCCGGAACCGAATATCACTTGTATCTGCCGGGGCCGCGCTGTGGCGTGTGGAACGAGCAAGCGCTGATCGCGTCGAAAGACATCATCCTGTGCGAAGCGCTGATCGACGCGCTGACGTTCTGGTGTGCGGGTTACCGCAACGTGACGACCAGCTACGGCGTGAACGGCTTCAACGACTCGCACCGGGAGGCGTTTCGGAAGCACGGCACGAAGAGAATTTACATCGCCTACGACCGCGACGAGGCGGGAGAAAAAGCGGCGGCGAAACACGCGGAAGAACTCATGCAGATGGGCATCGAGTGTTTCCGGGTGCAGTTTCCGCGCGGCCAGGACGCCAACGAGTTTGCGCGGAAGCAACAGCCTGCGGCGAAGTGGCTGGGGATGTCTCTGACCAGCGCGGCATGGCTGGGCAAAGGCCAGCGGCCCACGGTTGCGGTGATGACGCCGGCGTCACAGGAGGAGGGAAAACCAGAGCCGATGAAAAAGCAGGAGCCATCCCCAACAGAAGAAAAACCCAAAAGCACAGCTAAAGAAAAAATAGCAATCGAGAGTCCAACTCCGTCTCCAACATCCTCGACAGCGGCAGAGAGTGTTTTTCCATTCGCTGCGCCTTTGGACAGCGTGCAGCGGGAACAACCCGCGCAAGAACAGCGCCCGATGCCGCTGAGCACGCCCACCGCGCCGCAGATCAAGATCGACAACGGAGAAATCGTAGCGAGCTTCGGGACACGCGCGTACCGCGTGCTGAATCTGGAGAAATGCACCAGCTTGGGCCGGATGCAGGTCAACGTGAAAGTTTCCGGCACGAACGTGCGCGGGGAGTGGTGCTATCACGGCGACACGTTCGACATGGAGAGCTTTCCGCGCCGCGCAGCCTTCATCAAACAAACGGCGCACGAGCTGGCGACGAAGGAAGAGACGATCCAGCGCGAGGTCGGCCAACTGTGGGGCGCGCTCGGCGACATGCAACGGGAGATGCTGCGAAAGACGCTGACGCCAGAGGTGGAAGAAACCATCATGACGGCCGAGGAGAAAACGGCCGCAATGGAACTGCTGCGCGATCCGCGCCTGCTGAAGCGGGTGCTGGAGGACTTCGAGAAATGCGGCGTGGTAGGTGAAGAGACGAACAAGAAAGTAAGCTATCTGGCCGCGGTGTCACGGCTGCTGGGAAAGCCGCTGGCGATTGTGGTTCAGTCGGCATCCTCGGCGGGCAAGAGTTCGCTGATGGAAGCCGTGCTGGACTTCATGCCGGAAGAGCAGCGGGAAAGCTACTCGGCGATGACCGGGCAAGCGCTCTTCTACATGGGACAGAAAAATCTCAAGCACAAAATCCTCGCGGTGTCGGAAGAAGAAGGCGCGCAGCGCGCGGCCTATGCGCTGAAGCTCTTGCAGTCGGAAGGCAAGTTGAAAATCGCCTCGACCGGCAAAGACCCGGTGAGCGGCAAGCAGGTGACGCACGAGTACGTAGTCGAAGGCCCGGTGATGATCTTCCTCACCACCACGGCGCAGCAGGTCGATGAGGAGTTGCTGAATCGCTCGATTGTGCTCACGGTGAACGAGGAGCGAGAACAGACGCGGGCCATTCATCGCAAGCAGCGCGAGGCCCACACGACGGAAGGACTTTGGGCATGGCGGGAACGCGCCCGCATCGTGAAGTTGCATCGCAACGCGCAGCGTCTCTTGCGGCCCATCGCCGTCGCCAATAACCAGCCCGACGCGGACGAAGACTTTCCCGACCACATGACCCGGACGCGGCGCGATCACGCGAAACTGCTGACGCTGATCGACTCGATTGCGCTGCTCCATCAGCACCAGCGGGAGATCAAGCGGGACGCGCGCGGCGGCGACACGCTGGAATACATCGAGGCCACAGCCGAAGACGTGGGACTGGCAAGACAACTCATGCGCCAGGTCATCATGCCTTCGCTCGACGAACTGCCACCGCACACGCGCCGCCTGCTCGGGGTGATCGAGCAGATGGTGAAGGAAGAGTGTGAGCGCTTGCAGGTCGAATCTTCGGAATACCGTTTCACGCGGCGCACCGTGCGCGAGTACAGCAAGTGGGGCGACACACAGTTGCGGGTGCATCTGCGGCGGCTGGAAGAAATGGAATATCTGCGAGTGCGCTATGGCGGGCCGGGACAGACGTTCGTCTACCAGTTGCACTCCGAGGAAGAGGAGACGAATCGTAACCATGCGGGGTCGCGGGGGGTGCGCGGGGACCGCGCGGGGGTGGGTGAAAGCGAATTATCGCCAGCAATGACGCAGGTGCAGACGGCAACTGCGCGGTTTGCCGGAAGTATATTAAGGGGCCACGGGGCCGAATCCAGTCACATCGTAGTCGTAGCTAAACCGAACGGCGCGGAGAAACCGAACGGCCACGGGCTGGCGAGACACGCGGCGGTGAAGTGATGGCCCGCGTCAGCAAACGTCGTCATCCGCACCTGGAGCCGCACTCGCCGCTGGGCCAGTTCATGGAAGAACACCTGGAATGGCTGTTGATTAACAACTACTCCCAGGACACTGCCGACCACGCGCGCTGGTCCATCGCCGACTTCATCCGCTGGGCCGAGCAGCGCGGGATCGAGCATCCGATGGAAGTGACGCGACCGATCCTCGAAAGCTACCAGCGCTATCTCTACTACTACCGCAAGACGAACGGGCAGCCGCTCACGTTCCGCACGCAGCACTCGCGGCTGACGCCGGTGCGCCGCTGGTTTCGCTGGCTGGTGCGGAATAATCACATCCTGCACAACCCGGCCTCCGATCTCGACCTGCCGCGCATGGAGAAGCGTCTTCCGCGCACCATCTTCTCCGCTGACGAAGTCGAGCGCGTGCTGGTGCTGCCTGACATCGAGATGCCCGTGGGCTTGCGCGACCGCGCGATGCTGGAAACGTTCTACTCAACGGGCGTGCGGAGAAAAGAACTCATCGGACTCAAACTCTACGATGTGGACCGCGAACGCGCCACGCTGACGATCCGCCAGGGCAAGGGCAAGAAAGACCGCATGATCCCGATCGGCGAGCGGGCGCTGGCCTGGGTAGAAAAATATCTGCGCGAAGCACGGCCACAGTTAGCCGTGGAACCGGACGACGCCACGCTGTTTCTCACGCAGTATGGAGAACCGTTCCATCCCGATGCGATGAGCAATCTGGCACGGGACCTGATCGCACAAGCGAATCTTGGAAAATCCGGTTCCTGCCACACGTTCCGTCACACGATGGCGACGCTGATGCTCGAAGGCGGCGCCGACATTCGCTACATCCAGCAGATGCTCGGACACGCCGACCTGAGCACCACGGAAATCTACACGCACGTGGCGATCCGCAAGCTGCAACAAATCCACGCCGCCACGCATCCCGGCGCAAAGTTAGAGAACCAGAAACCAGAAGGCACGAGCGACAACGGCCACGGCGAGGAAGAGAAAGCCGCATTGCTGGCCGCGCTCGAAGCCGAGGACGAAGAGGAAGACTAAAGCTGTTCTTGACGAGGTATGCCATATCTGACATATTCGAGAGGTACGATGAAACCACTGATCTTCGTTGCCGACTCACACCGCGCTCTGTTGGAGTTTCCGAAAGCCGTGCAGCAGCAGGTTGGCTTTGCTCTCTATCAGGCGCAGATGGGCGGCAAGCACATCGAAGCCAAGCCGCTGAAGAACGTCGGGGCCGGAGTGCTGGAGGTGGTTTCCGATCATCGCGGCGACACGTTCCGCACGGTCTACACGGTGAAGCTGGAAAAGGCGGTGTATGTGCTGCACGCCTTTCAGAAGAAATCGAAGCACGGCATAGCCACGCCGAAGAGCGTCATGGACCTTGTGAAACAGCGGTTGCAACGTGCCATCGAGATCGACCGCGAAAGAGAGAAATAGCGATGCCCAAACGCACAAAAGATTACGTTGTCAGCAGCGGAAACGTCTTCGCCGATCTTGGACTGCCAAACCCGGAGGAGGCCTTGGCCAAGGCCGAGCTTGCCCACAAAATCGCCCTGCTGATCCAGAACAAGGGGCTGACCCAAGTGCAGACCGCCAAACTGCTGGGCGTCGATCAACCCAAGGTCTCAGCCCTTCTTCGCGGGCGTCTCTCCGGCTTCTCTCTGGAGCGGCTGATGCGCTTCCTGCTGCTGTTGGGACAGGACATCAAAATCACGGTGCAAGCCTGCCCCCGCTCCCGGTCCCAGGCTCGCGTGCATGTGGCATAGAGAATAGCCTCGCATCGTTTGGTTCGCCGCGCACTCGACTGCCCCCGCCACGGTCTCTCTCCCTTGGAACCCTCTCGTCCGGGCACCCCCCTCTCTATGGAATCCCCAAGGGAGAAAGACCCTTCTCCCGCGCCTGTTCGTGTTGTGTGCGCTGTGGCGCACGCAGGCGCTCCTGTAGGGGGCTGTCGAGCGGACCACGGGCCCCGGTCCGGCTGCGCTGCGCGGCGGATTGCAACTCAAATGCTGGCCTGAAGTACCTGCCTCGCGCGTCTCCAAAGTCACTTCTTCGCGCGAGATTGACCAACTACAATCAGCAGTGATGCTGCCCGCAGCCGAAGAACGAATCCCAGCTCTCACGAGCAGCGAAGATATTTTTTCTTTAGCTGTGCCTTTCGTTGCGTGTTCCGAAAATCGCATCGGCGAAAACGCGCTTGAGGGCAAAAAACCGCATCAGGGGATTTTTTCCAAAAATCGCACAATCGCAGTAGGGACAACGCGGGCTAAGTGGCCGGGAACGCATCAGGATAGCGGGCAGTGGTGGTCGAAAACCGTGTTGGGGATAGTAATAGACGCAAACGGCAATACCCTCTCCGACGCCAGCGGCAAATCCTATACCTGGGATTTCGAGAACCGGCTCACTCAGGCGGTTGTCCCCGGCACCGGCGGCGGAACGACGACCTTCCGCTACGATCCGTTCGGCAGACGCATCCAGAAATCCGGCCCGCTTGGCACCACGAACTACCTCTATGATGGCCCCAACCTCCTCGAAGAAGTCGATTCCAGCGGAAATGTTCTGGCGAGGTACACCCACGGAAGCGTTGTGGATGAGCCCTTGGCCGAGCTTCGCGCGACTACAGCTAGCTACTACCAAGCCGATAATCTCGGCTCAGTGACCTCATTGAGCAGCACCGCTGGGGCGCTGTCGAATACCTATACTTATGACTCTTACGGGGAGCTCAGTGCGTCTACCGGGACTATGAGTAATCCGTTCCGGTTCACCGGACGGGAGTTTGACGCAGAGACAGGGCTGGGCTACTACCGCGCTAGATACTACGACCAGACCGCAGGCCGCTTCGTCAGCGAAGATCCGTTGGGCTTCACTGCGAGCGCAGACCTCTACGCCTATGTGGGCAATAGCCCATTAAACATGATCGACCCCCTAGGCCTACAAACCCAGGTTCCAGGTTCGCAAACTCCATTTTCGAATCCGAATATACGGCACTACAACTGCCTAGCATGGGGTTTGGGAATCAGTGACTTCTGGATCCAGCCCAAAGATCCGAACGCATCCCCTAATTCAATCATGCCGATCTTCGGCTGCACGAAAATCCCCTGCGACCAAAAGACGAATTGCCAGAAAAAAGTGAAAGTTGATGTCTACGAAGACTCCGGCAACCCCAACAACTGGCACGTTGAGAGGCAGACCTGCGGAGGAAACTGGACTAGCAAGAATGGCCAATCGTTCCGCTACAACGACATTCCTAATCCTGACACGTTCTACAACCAATCATACCCCCCGAGCGGATCGGTCCACAAAACCTGCTGGTCCTGCCCGGCTACGCCGCCAACCGTAATGCCAAATGATCCCAGAGTGAGTATCACGCCATGAAGATGATCCTACTTTTGCTTGCTGTAATAGCTGTATGCTCGTTTGCGGCTCGGGCAAGCGACGCCGCGACACCTCAAGAGCCGGAGCCCGCAGACTCGGCGAATGAAGGGAGTGGCTCTTTGATTTGTAACATCGCTGTCCCGACGCAAGAATGGAACCGTCCGGGTCCCATCGAGCTCTCCGCTACCGTCGAGAATCGTTCGCACACCGAAGTGAACGTGCAGGTAGTACCGTCACTTATATTGAGGCCTCCAGTACCGGCCAAGGAGCCTCTGAGGACCGAACTTAGTTACCAAGCTCTTTGGGACTTGGAGAAGGGGAGGGCGCTTCCGGTTTCAGCCACTGTGCCTTTGAGGCTGAAGGGCGGAGACTTAAAGAAAATCGCCCACGATATCTCAAAGCTTTTGTGGTCCAGGAACAATTCAGCTCTTCTTCCTCATTCAAGCCTTTTCAATGCCGTTCCCGCCGGGAAGTATTCCCTCAGTCTGGAACTGAATGGCAACGAGGGTAAGATCCTATGTTCCTCGAACGTTATCGAGGTTCTCATAAAGTGAACGCAAGAACGGCGCGAGCTACGCCTACGACCCGCAGGCATCCGCACGGTCCAAGACGAACTACCTGAATGGGATAACCTCGAATTATGGTTGCGGTCCGCTGTAACGAATTGACCCAATTTACGCAAGGGCGAGTACTAAGGAGAGCTACGGTTACGACGCGGTGGGCAATAGACTGTCGTCATCCGGAGTGGCGAGCTATAGCTACAATACGTCGAACGAGCTGACGGCGAACTCGCTGGGCAGCTACAGCTACGACGCAAACGGCAATACGCTGAGCGACGCCAGCGGAAAGAGCTACACCTGGGACTTCGAGAACCGCATGGTGCAAGCGGTTGTTCCGGGCACCAACGGCGGAACGACGACCTTCAAATACGATCCCTTCGGTCGCCGCATCCAGAAGTCCGGTCCGCTGGGAACCACGAATTACCTCTACGACGGGGACGATCTGCTGAGTGAGTTGGACGTTTCCGGGAACTTCTTAACCCGATATGCGCAAGGCGAGGGGATTGACGAACCGCTTGCGCAATTCCGTTCCGGTTCCACAAGCTACTATGAAACCGACGTGCTCGGATCGGTAACCTCAACTACTACGCCAGCAGCTGCGATTGCGAACTCTTATAGTTACGACAGTTTCGGAAAGACCGTGACTTCCACGTCGCCGACCACGAACTCTATCCGTTACGCGGCACGAGAACTCGATTCCGAAACTGGCATCTACAATGATCGCGCCCGCTACTACGACCCGAGCTCTGGCCGTTTCATCAGCGAAGACCCCGTTGGCTTCGAGGCAGGGGAAACGAATTTCTATCGCTACGCCGCGAACGATCCCAACGACTATATCGATCCCACAGGAAACATCATTGTCTTCTCGCCAGGAAGCGCAGCAGGCAACATTGTCTACTATGGCGAAGCTTTGGGCTATTTAGGAGACGATCCTGGGTGTAGTTCAGTCATCAAGAAGCTGGAGAACTCTCCGAGGATATTCACCATCGATTTCGCATACGGCACGCGAAATGATGGCTACACCTCCGCTACGCGTACTATCTCATGGGACCCGCTGGGTGGTACGTGCGATGGCGGATGCAAGCTGAGCCCCGCAATAGCGTTATGCCACGAGATGGCCCACGCAGCTGGAGATGGTCCGATTGCGCGCCACATGAGGGACACCCCCAATGCCCAATACCAAAACGAGGAGGAGCGGAGGGTGATTAACAATTACGAGAATCCATTCGCCATACGGCATGGGGAATGCGTCCGCTTCAATCACAACGGGACCCCCTCCCACGTTGCAACTCCTACATCCCACTGAGCTGGGCCGGAGAATTCATGTCATGAAGAGATACTTAATGTTGTGGGTGTTGCTTTTAGGTGCCGCAGGTTTGGGTTCAGGGCAGACTCCAGCCGCGGATCACAGACAAGAGCTAGATCGGTTGGTCGACATGCTCAAGGGTCGTCAGATCGAGCGAGTGGAGATTCTACATGTCCCTGATACTTTCGTGACGGTAATAGGGATTACGCCTGAAACAGTGCGCGATATCGCTAGGTATGACGTAATCGTCAGGAAACCTTGGGAGTTGTCATCGCTTCCGGGTCTCTTCGTTGCGCTGAAGGAATTAGAACGCGCGCCGAGTGGACCTCCGGGAGAGGTCAGATGGGCAATACTTTTCATTGATAGCGCCGGGAGGGAGAGGTCCGCAATATTCTTGAGCCGCAACGGTAAGCAGGGGTTCTTTGAGGGAGTCTCCTTGTCACTCCAAGGGAAGCTGCTCGATTGGTCCAAAAATCTGATTCGATCTGAGTTCTTGGAAGGGAGTAAGTAGCGGGTCGCCGATCTTGCTCCTACGATGCGGCCGGGTTCACCTATGACGCCCTCGCCCACAGTTGCCTATGACGCAAACGGCAATACCCTCTCCGACCCGAGCGGCAAAACCTACACCTGGGACTTCGAGAACCGGATGGTGCAGGCCGTCGTGTCTGGCTCCGGAACGACTACGTTCAAGTATGACCCATTTGGCCGACGAATCCAGAAGAGCGGACCGAACGGATTGACGAACTACCTCTATGACGGGAACAACGACATCGGAGAGGTGGACAATGCCGGGAACGTGCTTGCGAGATACATTCAGGGCAACCACATTGATGAACCGTATGCTGAGCAGCGTTCAGGCACGACGAGCTATTACGAGGACGACGGGGGTGATTCCGTCACATCGCTGACGAGTTCCGCTGGGGCGGTGGCGAACAGTTATGCGTACGATTCGTTCGGCAAACTAACTGCGTCTAGCGGCATGCTCGTCAACCCATTTTCGTACACCACACGGGAGTTCGATCAAGAAACCAGCATCTACTACTACCGCGCCCGCTACTATGATCTGACCTGCCCCCAATTTCCGTTCACGTAAGAATACGACAAACTTTTTCGTTTCCCTCTCCGGTTTGAGCCGGGATGGGGGAGCGCGAGGGGCAAGGGACGGCGTTTGAGTCCCTTGCCTC
>DATNMU010000325.1:0-3767 GCA_035602195.1 Candidatus Acidiferrum sp. | reverse complement strand
GACCTGCGAGTCGCCACGCCCTCGCTGCTCCTCATCGCCGCAATAGCCGCAGCGCTAATTCTCGCAATGTTTCTTGTTCGCCGCCGAATGCTTTTCGCGATCACAGGCTTGCTGGCGCTACTGGCCGCATCCCTGGCGCTCGCATTCATCCCCCCACATCCGCAAACTCGGGGCGGCCTGCTCGAGGTCACCTCCATCGACGTCGGCGAAGGCGACTCCATCCTTTTAGTCACTCCCCAAGGTCGCACCCTGCTCATCGACGCCGGCGGCCCCACCTGGGGCGTTGGCTCGCAACTCGACTACGGTGAAGATGTCGTTGCTCCCTACCTCTGGACCCGCGGCATCTCCCACCTCGACGCCGTCGCCATCTCCCACGGACACTCCGACCACATCGGTGGTATGCCCGCAATACTCAAAGATTTTCACCCCAAAGAATTATGGATCGGCCTTCTTCCGCCGAGCCGTGCCCTCGAAAATTTGATGGCCGAGGCGCACGCTCTCGGAATCACCGTCGTGCGCCACTGGAAAGGAGACAATTTCGATCTAGGCGGAGCCAAAATAGAAGTGCTCTTTCCGCCACAAGACGAACCCGTTGGAGTCGAGCCCAAGAACAATGATTCGATGGTTCTGCATGTCGCCTACGGCGCAACTTCAGTTCTGCTCGAAGGCGACGCTGAAAGAGCCGTAGAGCGCCGCATCGCCGCTCTCTCCCATACTCACGCCGACCTCTTAAAAATCGGCCACCACGGCAGTGCCACATCCACCACTCCAGAAATTCTTCAGGCCGTCCATCCCACCTTCGCCGTCATCTCCGTCGGCTATCACAATTCCTTCGGCCTGCCCAAAGCAACTGTTCTAGAACGCCTGCGAGCCTCAGACATTCACGTCTACCGCACCGATCTCGACGGTGCCGTCACCTTCTACCTCGATGGCCAAACCGTCACCCCCGCACTACCCCCTCCAGACTAAAAAACTGCAACTCCTAACCTTTGGTTTCGTCCTCGTCCCCTTCATCCGACGCCGAATCCTCTCCCGTCCTCCGCGAATCCGCAATCAACTCCCGCGCCCTCTCCGCATCCTCTTCCCGCACCAGGATGATCATCCCACCCATCCCCGGAAACGCATCCTGCAGCAAACTCGCCGAGGCCAAATCGTTCTCGATCCCAGCCGAATCGAGCAACCCCTTCACCACCAGCGCCTCCGACTCTTGTTCGCTGTCGAACACCTTCACCAATTTTTCATTGGGATTAGGACCCCGTTCTGTCGTCGCACTCGTCCGTTCTGGCATATCGTCTCCAGTTCTCAAGTCGCGTTCCTTCCAAACCAAGGCACACGCTGCAAGCTCTGCAATTCTAGTCCATAACGATCGGCGCGGCTCTCGGTGGATGACCTTAAGGCATGATTTCCGACCCAGCACCTTCGGGCCGTTTGCTTTCCCTGCAAAGTGGCGCACAATACTGGCAAAACCGGCGCAACGCCGCGCTGCGCCGCTACATCCAAATCTCTAGGGAAAAGTTCTGGGCAGGAAAAGGGGAAGCATGAATACTGGGGAACCGGCGAAACGTGAAAAGAATCCACTTCTGGCAGTCAATGAAGCCCAAACTCAAGATTCCGAGGACGAAGCCCGCCGAATCCGCCGTCTCCAGATCATGATGAGCATGGTCTCCTCCGTCATCAGCCAGGACCCCAGCCTTACCGTCGAAGAAGCCTCCGAACTCGCCGCCGGCGCCAAGCGCGCCGCCCTCGCCATGTTCCCCGACAAAGAACTCGCCTATGACCTTCTCTACAAACCCCGCCTCCAGCGCCTCATGACCGAACGCTTCCGCCTGCAGTAGGAAAGTTTCCCGTGTGGAAGCGGGCGACTCGCCCGCTCGTGCGTAGCGCGCGTTCGCCTCGCATCCTTACTACTCGTCATTACTCATCCACCACCGAATTCCTCAACACCCCCACTCCCTCCACACTCACCTCCACCACATCCCCTGCCACCAGCGGCCCCACGCCCTCTGGAGTTCCCGTCGCCACCAAATCCCCAGGAAAAAGCGTCATCCACCGGGTGATATAACGAATCATCACATCCAGCGGAAAAATAAAGTCCCGCGTGTTTCCCTGCTGCCGCACGCTTCCATTTACCCGCGTCTCCAACCCCACACCAGCCCACGGATCAAGCCCATCCACCACCACCGGCCCCACCGGACAAAACGTGTCGCAGCCCTTGGCCCGCACCCACTGCCCATCTTTTTTCTGCCAGTCGCGCGCACTGATATCGTTCAGGCACGTGTAGCCCAGAATATAAGGACGCACATCTTCATCCTCGCCCAGTTTGTAACAACTCTTCCCCATCACCACGCACAGCTCGCCCTCAAAATCCACGCGCTCTGATATTTTCGGACGCCGCACCACCCCGCCCGGCCCCACCAACGACGAACTCGGTTTGAAAAACAGCAGCGGCTCCTTCGGAACTTCATTCCCCAACTCCGCCGCATGCGCCTTGTAATTGCGACCCACACACACAATCTTCGACGGACGCACCGGCGCCAGCAGTTCCGCCTCTTCCAGCGCAATCGCCTCGATCCGCCGCGTTCGCAGTCCCTCCACGTCGCCATCCGACTCTTCCGGTGCCGTCAGCAAAACCCGCTGGATTGTCTCCCGTCCCGCCACCGACTCCACCAATCCATACTGCGCTTGCCCATTCACTTGAAACTTGCAATATTTCATAAGATCTATCTAAACACGCCCCCTCGAAATAACGCGAGCGCCTCCCAAACTTTTACATTCGTCATTCTGAATTCATCAGTCTTCTGAGTAGCTCCGAGCGGAAGCAGATTGCGACGAACGCTTTTGGGTGGCGCTTTTGGGTGGCGCAGCGCTTTAGCGCTGCGATAAACCGTCTCCCTACTGGGGGCTTTAGCCCCCGAGGTAGTCACCCGACCAGCCTACGGCACCCTCTCACTCGCCTCTTCCGACCGCTCACTCTCATTCCCCCGCTCATCCACCGCCGACACCGAATAAAAATACGTCTTCCCTGACACCACCTGCGCATCGCGATACGCTGGCGCCCTCACCGGCTCCGCATTCAATTTCACCGCGGCTGCGCCTGCTTCGTGACGATAAATGTTGTAACCCTCCAGATCCGCATCCGTCACCGGAGCCCATATCAAATCGATAAAAGCCTGCTGACCCACTCCAGAAAATACTGCCTGCATTCCCGTCGGCACCGCTGGCGGAAAAATATCGTGACCGAACACTTTTACTTCCGGCGTGTCATCTCCTTCCACTTCCGCCGCCGCTTTTCCCGCCGTCTCCACCACGCTCACCACCGCCCCACGATAAAAATACGTGTTCTCCCACTCGATGCTCTTATCCAGGAACCGTCTGTCTTTCTCATCTCTAGCTCCCGCCATACAACCCGTCGCCTCCACCTGCGCAATTCTCGTCTCGCCCGTCTTTCCTTCTTCCCGCCGATAGATACGCCATAAATATTTGATCTCACCTCGAGCCCGGCTCGATACCCCAGAACACTCCCACGAAATCGATACTCCTTGATCGATTGTCTGCGCCCGGAACCCGCCAAACGGAGCTAGTGTCAGAACCAGCGCCACGTGCGCTAGATTCGAAATCCCCGCACTTCGGCCCGCCGCATTCTGCACTTCCACTGCATACGTCGCAAAATCCGTGGGATGCTCTTGTTGAAGTGCCGCCGGCAAGGTGTCGGTAAAGGTGGCAGTCACTTTCTTCGCAGTAGACTTGTTGGCGGCAGAAAAATTTGC
>DATNMU010000324.1:0-5615 GCA_035602195.1 Candidatus Acidiferrum sp. | reverse complement strand
ACCGGCGAGATTGGACTGATCAAGATTCTGAAAGAAGGCAGCGTGTCCTCTGGCGTGCGGCGGGTCGAGGCGATCACCGGAGAGGGATCGCTCCGGCACTTCCGCAAGGATCATGAGTTAGAGACCATAGTGTCCAGGTTTGCGGTTCCCACCCCTTCGCAAAAAGCGCGAAGGGATGGGGCACCCTCTTCGGATGAGAGTCATCCAGATACAGATACTGAGACTGCGACCCCGGCTGAAGCGCTGAAAGCCGAACTGGAAAAGAAGGATTCCGAAATTAAGCGTCTCACTCGTGAACTCGATCAGGCGCGGATGAAGTCGGCTTCGTCAAGCACCGCGAATATCGGCGATCAGATCAAAGACGTAAAGGGCGTGAAGGTGCTCGCGCACCGCGTGGACAATCTGGAGCGCGCACAACTGCGCACGCTGGTCGACCAACTGCGCGACAAGATTGGCTCGGGCGTCGTGGTGCTGGGCTCGGCCTCGAATGGAAATGTTTCGCTCATTGTCGGGGTCACCAAAGATTTGACCACCCGTGTACAGGCGGGCAAAGTAATCGGCCCGGTGGCGCAGAAAGTTGGCGGCAAAGGCGGCGGACGTCCCGATCTTGCCGAGGCTGGGGGAAAAGATGCCGCCGCGCTGGACGCCGCACTGGACGGCGCTTACGCGGTGGTGGAGTCGTTACTGGCATGAGCACAAGCGGCATTCCCGTCGATGAGCGGTTGCGATTTATCAAACACGAAGGGCACGCCATCTTCCTGGTCGACCTCAGCCACTGCACCGCAAAAGAACTCTTATTGCTGCTGGATCAAATGCGCGCAGATGTGGCCCGCCACGCCCCGGGATCTTTGCTTATCCTGGCGGAATTCACTGGAGCAGAGGTAAACAAGTCCGTGGCTACGCGGATGAAGGAAGTCCTCGTGCTCAATCGTCCCTACGTCAAGCGAGCGGCTTGGGTGGGCACCGAAAGCCTGCCGCACGTCTTCTATGAGCATTTCAAGAACTTTTCCCAGCGCGAACTGCCCACCTTCAAAACCCGAGAAGAGGCAATGGACTGGCTGGTGAAAGACTAGGAGGCGCCGCGCCACTTTAGCTTCTCCACTTCAGCGTAACCGGTCCCGTCATCGGGTGCTTCATCTCAGTCCCGTTACGCTTCGCTTCCAGATGCGCGGCCTTCAGCTGAAAATACCACTTCGCAGGACGGTCGGCGTCGTCAATCAGCATCAGGTGTGGATTGTGCCTTAATCCTTCCGCCTGCAGTTCCATGGTGCGGCGGTCTTGCTCAACGAACTTCGCGAACACGAACTTCAGCAACTCCGGGCCAAAGGGTAGCCAGCGGAATATGTTCCACGCTGCGACCACGTCGATGCGGCATTGATTGCGAGTGATCGGCGTGACTGTCGTGAGCGATGAGAACCAGTACTTCCCTGCCCGAATGGT
Source organism: Candidatus Acidiferrum sp. (assembly GCA_035602195.1). GTDB lineage: Bacteria > Acidobacteriota > Terriglobia > Terriglobales > Acidobacteriaceae > Sulfotelmatobacter. The sequence continues at coordinate 4,175 of DATNMU010000324.1, read as the reverse complement.
TTCTCTCCGCAGGTTTGGCAAAACAAAATCGATTGTCGTCGTGATCGAATCGGCCGCCGCGTACAGGCGCAACAGCTTGTAAGGCGCGGAGTTTGAGCTGGGCGTATGCGCGCTCATGCGAAAGCCATTAGGGATCGGCTCGAAATTCTTCTGCTTCTCGTGAATGCTGTGGCGGCTCCGCCACCACCAAGCCTGATGCACGAACGGACCGTGGGCTGGGTCCATCAATCCAATAATGCCGTGATCAATACTCACAGGCATATCCGCGGTCAGGTACGCGAGTTTGCACTTGCCGCTAAATTTCTCGATCTCAGGAGCTGGGTCCGGAGCATTTTCAGGTTTTCCAAACCCAGCTCCAGCCGGACCAGGCTCTGGCACGTAAACCCAGACGAAACCGTCCTGCTCTTCGCAGGGATAACTGCCTGCATATATTCGATCTACTTTCAAATTCTGGTCCGCCGTAAGTGAGGGGATCGCCTGGCACTGGCCGTTGTGCGCGTCGAACTGCCAGCCATGATAGGAACACTCAAGATTTTCTCCGTCAAAATTGCCGCAATGCAGCGGCATACCGCGGTGAGGACACGCATCACGCAAAGCGAAAGGACGGCCCGCCCGGTCGCGTCCAATAACCAGCGGAATCTCGAGCAGCATCGCCTTATGGAGCCGGTTGCGATGGACCCTGTCAGCGGGCAAGGCGCGATACCAGAAGCCGGTGAGCATCACGCAATCGGGTGCCTGGCGTTGGGACGTGTCGAGTTCGGGCATGGGAAAAGTATCGACTGTTGATTTTTGATGGCCGATTTCAACCCATATGCTAGCATTCGCTGGACTTTCCAGTGGCGTCCGGAAAAGGGGAGGAATCGCAATGGAATTCGTCGGCCATTTTCGCCGGCTCACGCCGGTGCAGCGAAATACATTTATCGCCTGCTTTTTGGGCTGGTCGCTCGATGCATTCGATTTTTTTATTCTGACATTCTGCGTTAGCGCGATCGCCACACAATTCCAGGCAAAAGTCTCTGCCGTCGCCGAGGCGATTTTTCTGACGCTCGCGATGCGCCCGGTGGGCGCGTTCCTCTTCGGACTCATGGCCGATCGGTATGGCCGGCGAATCACGCTGATGGTCGATATCATTGCCTACTCGGTGTTTGAGTTGGCGTCGGCGTTCGCTCCTTCGTTAAAAGTTCTTTTGATTACGCGAGCGTTGTTTGGCATCGCGATGGGCGGCGAATGGGGCGTGGGCGCGGCATTGGCTTTCGAAACGCTGCCCGCTGAGGGCCGTGGATTTTTCTCTGGACTGCTTCAGGAAGGCTACGCGGTTGGTTATCTGATAGCGGCTTTAGCTTACCGCACTCTGTTCCCTACTTTCGGCTGGCGCGGAATGTTCATCGTCGGCGCCTTGCCGGCATTTCTGATTATTTACATTCGTTCAAAAGTGGAAGAGTCCCCGGCATGGTTGCAGGGAAAAGTGTCGAGAGCATCGGGCGGCCACGTGGGTAAAGACATTATGACCTACGTTGGCACATTTATTTTTCTGGTTGTGCTGATGTTCTCTTTCAATTCGTTCAGCCACGGGACGCAGGATCTGTATCCGACATTTCTGCAGAAGGATCATCACTTCTCTCCTCAGACCGTCGGGTTGATCGCCATCATCGCCAACGTTGGCGCGATATTGGGAGGGATTTTCTTTGGGACGTGGTCGGAAAAAATTGGCCGGCGGAAGGCTATTGTCATCGCCGCGCTGCTGGCGATTCCAGTCATCCGTTTGTGGGCTTACTCACACACTGTGCCGATGCTGATGCTGGGCGGCTTTCTGATGCAATTCATGATTCAAGGCGCGTGGGGAGTTATTCCCGCACACTTGAATGAACTGTCGCCTCCTGAAGTGCGGGGAACGTTTCCTGGTTTCGCCTATCAGCTGGGAAATTTGCTGTCTTCACGCAATGTGGTTATCCAGGCCAAGCTTGCCGAGCAGCGTTACGGAGGCGTATTCGCACCAGTGCTGGCCTGGACCGTTCTGATCGTGGCGCTACTCGTAGCTGTGGTCACCGGACTCGGCCGGGAACGAAGAGGCATCGACATGTCGCAGACAAATTAAAGCACCGGAACAAGCCAACTTTTACACGACGCAACAAACGTTTACAAAACACAACATACCAGCGCAGGTTGGGCGCCTTATGGCACGAAAGCGTCATTGTCATCGAATGACTCCTGTGGTAGGGTAAATAAAATTTCACGCCTTCGTAACTACTTTTAGGGCCCTCTAATTTAGCAAGCTGCGCGAACGCGTGTGCAGGAAACGCCACTATGAAAGAAACCATGTCTCCCGCTCCAGTCCAGCAATCAGGGGACGAAGAGAACTATGCCAACCGCAAGTTGATCCGTCCGGCGCTGCCGCGCGTGGATCACAACCATGGCAACCACATTTCGAATCACAACGTCTCGAATCACAATGCCAACCACGGGCAGTTGACAGAGCGACGCGACAGAAGTGATCGCCATGACCGGCCAGAGCGAGGGCTCGACCGGGGCGACCACGGCCCCGGAACAGGCGGGGGGGGTCGAAAAGCAGCTCCTCCGGAGCAGACCAACGCCGAGAATTTTTATTATCAGAAGCAGATGCAGTCGAGAACGCCCATGGTCGTTGTGCTGCGCGACGGCGAAGAAGTGCACGGCATCATCGAATGGTACGACAAAACCTGCATCAAGGTAATCCGCGACGACGGACGCCCAAACCTGATGATTTACAAGCCAGCTATTAAGTACATGTTCAAGGAAGACGAGAGCGGGCGTTAGGAATTGGGTCATCGCGCCGTTGAGTCATCGGACAGTTGAAAACCCTCTTCCATTAGTTTGAAATCGCAAATCACCCAATCACTCGCTCGCTCAATAATTGATACCGCAGATGCCCCCGTTGACAATCTCCCATATCTCCCATAGCATCAATCACTTGAAGCACGATCCTATGTCCTCACCCGGGAGCCGTTCGTGATTAAGCTCGACATCATCAATGAAGTGGTAGCCAGAACTGGCATCACCAAGACCAAGGCCGAGTTGGCGGTGGAAACCGTCTTTGAGAGCATGAAGAACGCGTTGGCCCGCGGCAATCGCATTGAGCTTCGCGGATTTGGCGTGTTCAACGTGCGCCCGCGCAAGACCGGCATCGGTCGCAACCCACGAACTGGCGCCGAGGTTTCGATTCCTCCGGGCAAGGCCGTTCGCTTCAAGCCCGGCAAAGAATTGCAATCGATCGATTGAAAACGTTGCTGCGGGAACACAGCTCTCTTTGTCTTCCGGCTGCAAGAAAAAATTTGGAAGCAGCGTCTACGGATGAAATCCTGGAAACCGCAGCCCTTGTATCCTGCCAGTCGTAGTAGCATCTAAGAATAGGCTTCGACCAGTCGCGAGGCCACGAGTCGCATGTCGGAACCGAATTCTCCCGTAGCTCCCTCCACCCTCGAATACTTCCGTCCCCTGCCGGAGCGCGCGCCGCCTGCGCCCAAGCCGCGGTATTGGCTACACATCCTGCTGCTGCTCGCCACCTGCTTTACCACGCTGGTGATGGGCGCTCGCATGCAATACAACTTCCAGCGCGGATTGCCAGCGCTTTGGTTCGATGACAGTTCCGTGCCGTTCTTTCCCGCGAGTTGGGCTTATACAAATCCCGCGCGGCTGCTTGGCGGCCTGCCTTTCATGGCCACGCTAATGTTTTTTTTCCTGGCTCATGAGATGGGTCATTACTTGTATTGCCGGCGCTACGGAGTTTACGCGACTCTTCCCTTCTTTATTCCAATGCCAACTCCCATCGGCACCATGGGAGCCGTGATTCTGATCCGGTCCCGCATCCGCTCGCGCACGGCGCTATTCGATATCGGCATCGCCGGGCCCATCGCCGGATTCGCAGTTGCGCTCGCTGTGCTTGTGTTGGCGCTTCGGTGGTCGAAGCCGATGCCGGCCGGCTTTGGCATGGCTGACTATGAACTTGGATATCCGTTAATTTTCCATGTAGTGCATCGTTTGCTGGGATCGTTGGGGATTCTGCAAGGGCCTGCGGTCTTACCACTGAGCCGCGTGTTGCTTCATCCTGCGGCCATCGCAGCCTGGGTAGGCATGCTGGCTACTTCACTCAACTTGCTGCCCGGCGGCCAATTAGATGGCGGACATATTATTTTCTCGAT
>DATNMU010000323.1:0-8984 GCA_035602195.1 Candidatus Acidiferrum sp. | reverse complement strand
GGAAAATTGAATCGTCCCCGGGTTCTGGTGCAGCAGGTTGTCGTTCTCCACGGTGCGGGTAAGCTCTTCAAGTTTGCCCAGCGTCGACGGAATATTCAGGCGAGCAATTGAGCCACGCAGCAACGTCGCAATGTAAGGATGCCCGTGATGCTTGAGATCCCGTGGCGTCTTGCCCATGACCTTATTCGGACCAGTGCCCTGGCCCTTGGCCGTGGCGATGAGCAAGTCGCTACCTTGAACCGCCAGAGCACTCGGATACCAGTCGGTGGGAATGAAGCCCGGTGCGGGCACCGCGGCATTGGTTGAATTACTCGTATTCAAGTTCGAAGTATCGAATACGGCCACTGCATTTGCTGACGCGTCAGCTACGAAGAGCCGCTTTCCATCGGAGGTTTGGGCCAGAGCGCTGGGATACGTTCCGGGCGAATCTTGATTGCGCATCGTGGTGTTCAGAAAAGCCACGACGCCGCCGCTCTCCGTGGAAACGACAGCGACAGAATCAGCATTCGATAGGGCAACATAAAGAAGTTTTTCATCCGGGCTCAACAGCAGCGCAGTGGGATGAGAACCAGGCGCAACCGGATCGTCAGGCTCCTTCAACTTGATCCAGCGGACCACCTGGCCGGTGTTCAGGTCCAGTTCCGCGCTGCGTGAAGCATTCCACAAGCTGCACCAGGCGCGACGCCCGTCTCGACTTGCCACAACCGTGTATGGAAAAGAAGAAGGGATTAGATCGCCGGTGCTCAGGTCGAAGCGCTGCAGCACTTTTCCGCTTGCGGCATCGAGCAGTACTGCATTGTCGGACAGATTATTGGCTATGAGCAGTTGGTCGCGGCCTTCGGTTGAAATCAGCGCCAGGCCTGCAGGATAGGAAATTGCGGTACCCGCGGGCGTCTTCTGCAAAGCCAGCGCCACTTTCTTGCCTGCTGCCAGCGGTTGCGGCGCAATCGCGATAAAGCGCTCGGGCACTACTTTCGTATCCGCGAAACTGTAAACTGCAATGCCATTGCCCAAGTCTCCCGATTTCATCCCCGTGGAATCGCTGATGGAGCCGACCGAGGCGTAAAGATGTTTTCCGTCCGACGAAAAAACCAGACCAAGGAAGTAGCTCTGATGAGCCTCATCGCCAAAGCGTTTGTCAGGGTAATCCGACAGCTGATTGGTTTTGAGATCGAGTATGGCAATCGACTGCATGGCAAGAGTCTCTTGCGTTCCGTAACCATTGTTCAACAAAGCGGCATAACGGCCGTCTGGGCTCAGCGCTATCGTGGCGGGAAAGCTATTGGTGCTGCCGATGCGTCCGGGCGCGGGAATTTCCAAAATCTTGCTGGTAGGGAGCGAGATCGACGGCGGGTTGGGCGCACCGTTCTGCGCCATCAGTCGAATCGGAAGAGCGATGAGTGTAAGTGACAGGACTATGCGGGAAAATCGAATCACAAGGCCTCCGCAAGAATGAAAGAGAGATGAGCGTAATGCAGGCGGGAACCTGCGGTCAAAGGTGAGGGCGAAGTTCTCTAACCACGAAACGAGACCAAGGTACACGAAGAGTCGCAGTGATCTTCTAGAGCCCTGAGGCGCGGGTTGGCAGATCGTGACCAGTGGCAGCCTCAGGATGTTCTTCGGTGCTCACGTTATGGCGAACATCGGCGCCTTGCACCCAGAAGATCACATCCTCGGCGATGTTGGTGGCGTGGTCGGCGACGCGCTCCAGATTCCGCGCCACGAGTAGCGCATCCAGAGCCTGCCGCACGACATCGGGTCGCTGGTTCATCGTCTTTACCAGTTGGATGAAAGCGTCGTCCTTCATGCGATCCACTACGTTATCCATTTCGAGAACTGCCTGGGCCAGCTCCGCCTTGCCTTCGATAAAGGCTTCCAGGGCCCGACGCACCATGGCGCTGACGGCCGCGCCCATGCGGGCAATGTCGACTGGCAAATCTGCGGCGGGAAGGTCGACCATATCCATCACACGCTCAGCGATGTTTACCGCCTGATCGCCCACCCGTTCCAGATCGGAATTGATCTTGGTGACCGCGAGAATGAAACGCAGATCGACCGCCATCGGCTGCTGCATGGCGAGCAGGTCGAACGCAGACTCGTCGATTTCACGTTCCGAATTATTGATGAGGCTCTCGCCTTCGAGAACCATCTGGCAACGCGTAAGGTCGCGATCGACGTAAGCCTGGCGGGCACGATCCACCGCCTGTTCCGCCAGTCCACCCATGCGGAGCAACTTTTGCCGCAAATCGTCAAGCCCTTGCTGAAAACGCGTACGCATTATTCCGAACCTTTCTTATCCGAATCTGCCTGTGATGTAATCTTCCGTCTTCTTGTCAGACGGCTTAGTAAAGATCTTTTCCGTTTTATCGAACTCGATCATTTTGCCCAGCAGGAAAAATCCTGTGAATTCGGCGACGCGCGCCGCCTGCTGCATATTGTGAGTCACAATTACGATGGTATACCGCTCCTTGAGCTGAAAGATCAACTCTTCGATCTTGCCGGTGGAGATGGGATCGAGCGCCGAGCAGGGTTCATCCATCAGCAGAACCTCCGGTTCCACGGCCAGAGCGCGGGCGATGCAAAGACGCTGCTGCTGGCCTCCAGAAAGGCTGGCGCCGGACTTTTTATGGATGTGATCTTTTACTTCATCCCACAGGGCGGCGGAGTCAAGCGACTGATGCACAATTTCGTCAAGCTTGTGACGGTCGTGAAAACCATTCAGCTTCAATCCGGAGGCAACGTTGTCGTAGATCGACATCGTGGGGAACGGATTCGCCTTTTGAAAAACCATCCCCACCCGGCGGCGCAACTGCGTCGGCGAAGTGCCGTTGTAGGCGTCAATGTCGCCGATGCGGACGCTTCCCGTGACTCGCGCCTCGGGAATGGTCTCATGCATGCGATTCAGGCAGCGAATAAACGTCGACTTGCCGCAGCCAGAGGGACCAATGAGCGCCGTCGCATGATTTGCCGCCACCACCAGCCGGACGTCATACAACGCCTGGGTCTTGCCGTACCAGGCATTCAGGTTTTCGACCTGGATTCCTACTCCCATTCTTAGGCTGCTCCGAAGCCGCCGCGACGCACGGCAAAACGCACTGCAGCAACCGCAGTGACGATGAGAACGATAAGGACCAGCGCACCCGCCCAAGCCTGACGGTGCCATTCGTCATAGGGCGAAATTGCATAGTTGAAAATTTGCAATGGTAGCGCGGCGGTGGGCTGGTCGGTGCGCAGGTTCCAGAATTGATTGCCGAAGGCCGTAAAAAGCAGCGGAGCCGTTTCCCCCGCAACCCGGGCAAACGCCAGCATGATTCCAGTTATTACGCCCGAAGTCGCTGTGCGCAAGGTGATGGATAAAGTGGTTCGCCAGCGCGGAATGCCCAAGCCGTATGCCGCCTCCCGCAAAGCCTGCGGCACCAGCAATAACATCTCCTCGGTGGTTCGCGTTATCGTGGGAATCATCATAATGGCCAGCGCTACACCCCCGGCCAGCGCGGAAAAGTGTTTCTGAGAAAGAACAACAATAGAGTACGCTACGATGCCGATTACGATCGAAGGTACCCCGTTCAGCACGTCAGCGGTAAAGCGAATGACATCACCGAAACGGTTGCGTCCAAACTCCGCCAGATAGATGCCGGCGCCGACTCCCACCGGCACACCTAGAATACTGGCTAACGCCAATATCAATCCCGAACCTACAATCGCATTCGCCATTCCCCCGCCCGATTCGCCCACCGGCTTCGGAGTCTGGGTCAAAAAAGCCCAGTTAATTGATCCCACGCCGCGATAGACGAGATAAGCGAAGATTGCGAACAGCGGCACTAGCACCATGATGACCGTAAGCACGGCTACTCCCGTCATGACATGGTCGGTAATTCGTCGCCGCAAAGAAATAGGCAACACCGTTTGACCCGCGGATTTGGCGGTCTCAGGCATGTGCCCTCGCAGGCTGGCCGCGGGTTACTGTCCACACCAGCAGCCGGGCTAGAGCGTTCACCACGATCGTAACCAGAAAAAGAGCGAGACCGATTTCAATCAGGGCTGAAAGATAAACATCTCCGGTGGCCTCGCTGAACTCATTCGCCAGCACGCTCGCCATGGTGTATCCCGGCGCGAACAGAGACTTCGCAATTTCAGGCCGGTTTCCGATCACCATGGTTACGGCCATAGTTTCGCCCAGGGCGCGGCCCAGGCCAAGAATGATCCCACCCATGATTCCCGCGCGTGCGTTCCGCAGCACTCCGACACGAATCATTTCCCAGCGAGTGGCGCCGAGCGCGAGCGCTGCCTCCCGCTGGTGCTGCGGCACCACCATCAATACTTCGCGGGTGATCGACGAGATAATCGGGATGATCATGATCGCAAGGATGATTCCCGCCGCCAGCATGCTGATTCCGTACGGCGCGCCCGTAAACAGTCCCGTCCAGCCCAGCGTCCGCGACAGGAACGGTTCCACGTAGTTGCTGAGGATCGGCACCAGCACAAAAATCGCCCAGAGCCCGTAAACCACGCTAGGAATCGCTGCCAACAATTCCACGAAAAATGAGAGTGGGCCACGGAGCCGCGGGGGGCACATCTCGGTCGTGAACACCGCCACGCCAATCGCCAGAGGCACAGCAATCAATAGTGCGAGGAAAGACGAAACTAGGGTTCCATAAATAAACGGCAACGCGCCGAATTGTTCGTTTACCGGATCCCAGTCGTGACCAGCGAAAAATTTAAATCCGAACGCGTGCCAGGAAATTCCGGAACGCAACACCAATTGGTAGACAATCAGCCCGAGGGTCGCTAGCACGGCCAACCCGCATAGCAGCATCAAGAATTTGAAGACCCGGTCGCCGGTTTCTCCCCCGATCTCGTGAAAAAAGGCGAAGCTCCGCTTACGCGCCGCCGGGACGTCGCTAACCTTTGCCGATTCAACGGGTTCCGGACCGCGCATATGTGGCCGAGGCAAGGAGGGAATGGCCATTCGCCCTCACCCTAGCAGAATCCTGTTAACGGGGTGTTAAAATGACGAAGCTTTTCAGAATTGCCTTTTCGTCTAAAACCCTGTAAGTTCGTCCCCCGACCCGATTACTTCCTATGTCCGTTGCACCGAAAACCAGTCTGGCGGTCTTCGAAAAACTTGATCGTAACTTGGTCAAGCTTTCATCGGAACTCCGGCCACAGAATGTACACGGCATTCGCACCGGGACTCGGCGCCTGCAGATACTATTGGGGGAGCTCTCGCCGAAATTGAACCGCAATCAGAAAAAACTTCTGAAGCTGCTGGGACGGTTGCGCAAGCGGGCGGGCAAGTTGCGTGATCTGGACGTGCAGTTGGCGGCGTTGCGCAGCTTGAAGATTCCCCGCGAGCCGCGGCGGAAGACTCAGCTGACCAACGAACTGATCGAACTCCGCCGCAGCCGGGAAAAGAAGCTCACCAAGGCGGCAGACAAAAATACTATCCGTGAGATTCGCAAGCGATTGCGGCGCGCCCGCAAAGATTTCGATCCGAAAGCGAGCCGGGAACCCTTGGCGGTTGCCCGGGAGATGCTCGAACCCGTGCGCTTCGGGGATGGCAAGCTGACCGAGGCTTTATTGCACCACTTCCGAATCTTGAGCAAGCGTGCCCGCTACGCCGCGGAGTTCGGCGAGCAAACTCCTGAAACCAGGCACTTCATCGCAGGAGTAAAGCGCATCCAGGATGCGCTGGGTGACTGGCACGACTGGTTCACCCTGACGCAAACGGCCAGCAAGCATCTTGGCGAAGTGCGCGAATCTTCCCTGGTGGCGGAACTGCACAACGTCACTGGAGCCAAGTTTCGCAATGCAGTTTCCATGCTCGAACCCATGCGGACCGAACCTGACGCGACCAAACCTCCCGCCAAAGCTTCGCTGCGAAGTTTGGCAAAAACAATTCCTGCCATGTCTTCCGCTGCGTAAGGTAGCCAACCTCCGCGTTAAGTTCCTTTGTGATCCAGGCGCATCGGTTCACTGCTCTTGCGCTCTCCCGCCGTTGAGGATGACCGGACCCCTGTTGGCATGTAAACTGTTGGCCTTGCCTCATGCCGACCTTTGCCGCGGTTGATATCGGTTCCAATTCTGTCCGGCTGAAAATCGCGCGGCTCACCCGTGGCCGGCTCCGCCCTATCCACGAAGATCGCGAAGTAACCCGATTAGGTGAAGGTGTATTCCGTTCTGGTTTTCTCACCCCTGAGTCGATGGCCGAAACCGTGAAGGTGTTGCGCCGTTTTCACCGGGCCACGCAGCAGGTAGTCACCGATCCCGTGCGCGTCGTCGCCACCAGTGCACTGCGAGATGCCCGTAATTCGCAGGCTTTTCTCGAGTGGGTGCGTTCCGCTACGGGGTGGGTAGTCGAAATCATCTCCGGCCTCGAAGAAGCGCGCCTGATTCACTTGGGACTCATCTCCAACCTGCGCATTGACAGTGCGCCAACCCTGATGATGGATTTAGGAGGCGGCAGCTGCGAACTAACGGTATCCGCCCGCGGCCAGATCCGCGACACGGTGAGCCTGCCGCTGGGCGCCGTGCGTCTTACCGACGAATTTCTGCGGCACGATCCTCCGCGCAAGGGCGAGCTCAAGCGGTTGCAGGGGTTCGTGACCCGAGAAGTAAATCGAGTCCTGCCGCGCATCGTGTCGGCGAAAGTCAAGAACGTGATTGCAACCTCCGGGACGGCAGCCGCCTTGGCCGCCACAGCCAGCCATCTGCGGAAAAACGGAAGTCGTCAACGAACCGTGGTCTCCCGCGCGGAGATGACGCGCATTGCCAAACGCCTGGCGCGACTGCCCTTGGACGATAGGCGCAAGATTGAAGGCATTGGCCTGCGGCGCGCCGAAATCATCATCGCCGGCGCCGTCGTTTATCACGAACTGCTTGACCGCCTGCATCTCAAGGGCTTTCGCTACTCCTCATTAGGACTGCGCGATGGCCTGCTGGCGCAAATGGCGGCGGAGCACGACCGCAGCACCCGTTCCGGAAAACAAATTGAATCAGAGCGCTGGGAATCGATCACTCGCGCCGTTGCCCATTACCGCGTCGACATGAAACACGCCCTTAACGTGCGGCAGTCGGCAATGTTTCTCTTCTCTGCGCTGCGCTCGGTCCACGGTCTGGCGCCCGACTTTCGCGAGTGGCTTTCAGCGGCAGCAATGCTTTACGAGGTTGGCGATTACGTGAACCGCAACAACCATCACCGCCACACTTATTACATCATTGCGAACTCGGAAATCCTTGGCTATACCCCGCTGCAGCGTCGGATCATTGGAGCCATCGCCCGCTATCTCGGAAAGTCTCGCCCAGCCCCCGAAGAAGCGCCTATGAAGGCAATCGACCCCTCAGACCGCGCCGGAGTACAGAAAGCGATTCTGCTCCTCCGCCTGGCTCGTGCCCTGAATTTGGGCCGCAGCCGCGCGGTGGAGCGAGTGCGCGTGAGTCAGCGCGCGGGAGAAGTGAAGCTGACTCTGGTCCCCCGCCGACGCATGGGAGTGGACCTGGAACTCTGGGCCATTGAGAAGGACGCTGCTTACTTCCGCGAAGTTTTCGGCCGTGAGCTTTCTACCGCAGCTGTATAGAGCGTGCGCAACGCCTTTGGCGTAAGGCACCACTGCAAGGTTCCGGAACTGCGGCGCATATCGACGCGGGCCACCGCTCCCTTTTTTAAGTCAACGGACGCTTCACAGCCGGACTCGCTGATTACAGTGCCGAGGAATTGGCTTAAGTTAGGATTGTGCCCGACCACCATGATCGATTCCTGGCGGGCATACTTTTCCAGCAGACGGCGAAAGTCAGGGAAGGTCGCCTCAGGGCGCAATCCCGCTTCGATTTGCAGCTTGCCCTCGTAGCCCATCTCATTCCCAACTAAAGAAGCCGTCTGGGTGGCCCGTTTCAGAGGGCTGGAAATAATTACGTCGACCTGCGCCTCAATCGCAGCCAGAGCGCGGCCAACGTAACCGCACTGTTCGATTCCCTCTTTATCAAGGGCGCGCTTCTCGTCTTTCTTCGGATTGACCAGATGTTCCCCGGCGCTGGCATGACGCAAAAAATAAATAATCATTGCGAATTATCGTTCCCTTCCAACCGGCGCTCTGCGCTTTCTGGCCGGCAGCTGCGGTGGCACAATACCCGCAGCCTGCTTGCCTTCGGCTACGCTAATTAAAAAATCCTGGGCGCTGAAAGATGCGGCGCCGGTCGGCGGTTTTCGATTCCGTTTACCATGCAGCGGTTGCCACGCTCGAATGTAGCTGGCATCGCGCAGCAAAATGCGAGCCTTTCGATTATCCGCCAAATACGCGTCGAGAATTTCCCGCCGAACGCGTTCGCGGAGAAATTCGTCACGCAAAGGCACCAGCACTTCCACGCGCTCGTAGAGGTTGCGCGGCATCCAGTCAGCGCTGCCAATGTAAATTTCTTCTTTGCCGCCATTCTCGAAATAATAGATTCGGCTGTGCTCCAAAAATCGTCCGACGATGCTTCGCACCCGGATCCGATCACTCAAACCGCGAACACCAGGCCGCAGCGCGCAGATGCCGCGAACGATCAGATCAATCTCAACTCCTGCCTGCGATGCCCGGTACAAGGCTTGAATAACGTTCTTGTCGAGCAACGCATTCATCTTAGCGATGATCCGCCCCGATCGACCCTGGCGCGCGTGCTCGGCTTCGCGATCGATAAGAGAAATGGTTTTTTCTGCTAGGTCAAGCGGGGCCACCAGCAACGGATCGTAGCTGGGATTCTCTGCATACGCAGTAAGAAAACTGAACACGTCGTGCACCGCACGAGTAACTTCAGGATTCGCCGTGAACAAGCTGAGATCGGTATAAATACGCGCCGTCGTGGCGTTGTAATTGCCGGTTCCGATGTGCGCGTAGCTGCGCACGCCATCCGGATCCCGACGCACCAGCAACGAAAGTTTGCAATGGGTCTTCAGTCCGACCAAACCATGAAACACCTGCACTCCGGCATCTTCCAGATCGCGCGCC
>DATNMU010000322.1:0-9508 GCA_035602195.1 Candidatus Acidiferrum sp. | reverse complement strand
GCGGCTGGGCGCCGGTAAGACCCTCATGCAAAATCAACCGCGGGGCCGAGAGCGATGCTTGCGAAAGATGGTGGGAAGCGAAGGGAAGTTCCCGTGAGGACCTCCCGGCGCTCGGTTGGCACGGACTTTATAGCAATACCGCGGTTCACGCAAGAAAAAATTGCACGCGAAGCGAAGGTTGATTGAGCGGGATCTAGCGAACCGACACAGTCGCGGTCTTTTCTTTTTCCATTTCCTCGATTACAGCGTCGGCGAATTGCGAGGTTCCGGCTTGGCCGCCAATATCGCGGGTCAGCTTCTCGTGGTGGCGGTAGACTTTTTCGAGGGCATTGCGAATTTGAGTGGAGGCGTCGAACTCGCCGAGATGGCGCAGCATGAGCAGCGAAGATCGAAGCAGAGCGGTTGGATTGGCAAGATTTTTTCCCGCGATGTCGGGCGCGGAGCCGTGGACGGCTTCAAAAATGGCGCAGTTGTCGCCGAGGTTGGCGCTGGGGACGAAGCCCAGGCCGCCGACGAACGCCGCGCACAAATCGGAAAGAATGTCGCCGTAAAGATTTTCCATGACCAGCATGTCGTACTGGTAAGGGTTCATCACCAGTTGCATGCAGGTATTGTCTACGATGTGCTCGCCGTAGGTGATCTCGGGAAAGCCTTTCGCGACATTGCGGCAGCAGCGCAGGAATAAACCATCCGACAACTTCATGATGTTGGCTTTGTGAATGGCGTGAATTGTTTTGCGTTGATTCTTGCGGGCGTACTCGAAGGCGAATTTGGCGATGCGCGTCGAGGCTTTTTCCGTGATGATCTTCAGGCTCTCGACGACTCCCGGCACTACTTCGTGCTCGAGGCCGGAGTAAAGGCTCTCAGTGTTTTCGCGGACGATAATGAGATCGACATCGGGATAACGCGTGGGAATGTGAGGCAGATTCCGGATGGGCCGAAAGTTTGCGTACAGTTCAAACTTTCGGCGGAGGGCCACGTTGATGCTGGAGAAGCCGCCACCGACGGGCGTCGTGACTGGGCCTTTGAGCGCGACGTGGGTGCGTTCGATCGATTCGATCACTTCCTTGGGAATGTATTCACCATACTTCTCGAAGGCATCGGCGCCTACCTGGAAAGATTCCCATTCAAACTTAACGCCGGTGGCTTCGAGAATGCGAACGGTGGCCTGAGTGACTTCGGGGCCGATGCCGTCGCCGGGGATTAGAGTTACTTTATGACGCATTTTTACTTTCGCAGTGGCCAGTGCTCAGTGATCAGTAGCCAGTAAAATAATTCGGTTAACTTTTGGAACGGGCCACGGACCACTGGTCACTAGCCACTTTTCTTAGCCTTTACTTCAACTGTTTCTTTTGCTTTTACCAGATCCCTCAACTCGTCCATGAATTCTTTCACATCTTTAAAATCCAGATAGACCGAAGCGAAGCGGACGTAGGCGACTTTGTCGTAGCGGCGCAAGCGATTCATGATGAGTTCGCCGAGTTCGCTGGTCTTGCGTTCGCGTTCCTGCGAATCGATGACAAAGGATTCGGCTTCGTTCACGATCTGCTCGAGCTTGCTGATCGGCACCGGCCTTTTTTCACATGCACGCAACAGGCCGTTCAGAACTTTTTGGCGGTCGAACTTCTCGCGGCGTCCGTCTTTCTTAATGACCATGTAAGGAATTTCATCGATGCGCTCGTAGGTGGTGAAGCGCTTGGCGCACTTCAGGCACTCGCGGCGGCGGCGGATCGATTCCGCCTCTTTGCTTTCGCGCGAGTCAACTACCTTGTCATTGGCAAAGCCGCAAAAGGGACATTTCATGGCGCTGAGAACAAATAAATCTGATGTCTGGAGTTGATAGTGAAATTGTAACAGGCAGGTGAAGGCGCTCTGCGCATCCGGTACCTATCGTATGTCTGAAGGCATCTCCCGATACGAACCTCATGCCAGCGGGCCGCTGAGTTCGACCTCCTCGGCGTGATGGCTTTCTACCGACAATTTTCGCAAGGAGAGGCGCTCGTGATGGGCTAACGCCAGTCCCAGCGGGATTACGGCTGCGAACGTGACCAGCCAGAGCAGAATTCCGCAACTTGCTGCGATCTCCGGTGGGACATCGAATACGGTGGAGAGCGCGGCGATGGTTGCCATCTGCGAGCCTCCGCCCACGGCGGGCAATTGCAGCATAGAGCCCAGCATGCTGGCGCCCATCAGAATCAAAACTTGTGACACGGGAATATCGAGCGAAGCGACGCCGTAGGAGTGAGTGACTTCCTTGTATGCGATCGCGATGACATACCACATTCCGACTGAGACTACCGTCAACATGAGCAGGGAAAGTGGACCGTGGATCGTGTCCAGGCCTTGACCAAACTCGCGTATCTTCTGTGCCAGCTTGTGGCCAAAGTTCGAGGACAGATGGCCGAACCTGGCTTCTACCCACAGGGCCACCGCGTTGCCACTGCGGCGGATGACGATGGCGCCCACCGTCAGGGCCAGCACCACTCCGATGAGTAAAAAACCGCCTTCGCGAAAGCGCACGTAATACTCGGGATGAGGGATGGAAGGCAAGGCGCTCGGGAGAAAAATGGCCAGCACCATCAGCACGGTAAATGCGCCGACATCGAAGATGCGCTCGACTGCCCAGACGGCTAGCTGGGAAGAGAAGGGAAGATCGGTTCGGCGAGCGATCAGATAGGGACGAATAAATTCTCCCGCCCGCCCCAGCAGCGCCAGTCCGGCGAAGCCGATCAGGGTGGGGGCCACCATATCCATACTCGTCACCTTCGGCCGCACCGACTGCAGAAAAATCTTCCAGCGCACGGCGCGCATGAAATAAGCGATGTAGATCAGCGCTACAGAGTGCAGGACGTGAGTTTTCTTGATGCGGTGGGTTTGCGCCCAGAACGTGCCCCAGTCGAAGCTCTGCCAGTGACGGTATTGCAGGAAAAGCAGGACGGCCAGGATGAGGAACACAACAACGCTGGCCACGATACGCTTTTTGTCCATGAATGGAGAAGTTCGCGCCGTGACCCCATCGCACGACGAAGCAGGAACGGCACTCTCAAGGTAAACGAGTGGGCGCGCGAGGGTCAAACTTTGTAAACGACCGGGAACCATGAATCACCCGTATCTGATTGCACATCGAATGTTTATGAATTTAGAACTCGTCGGCAAACGTGCACTGATCACGGGATCGACCGCGGGCATTGGGTATGCCATAGCGGAAAAGCTGTCGTTGGAAGGCGCTTCGGTCATTATCAACGGACGCACGCAGCAGCGAGTCGATCAGGCTCTGGAGAAGCTGAGCCGGACGGGGAGCCGTGGCTCAGCAAAAGGACTTGCTGCTGACCTTGGCACGGCGGACGGAGTGCGGCGGGCCATTGAGCAGTTTCCCGATGTCGATATTCTGGTGAACAATCTCGGCATCTTTGAGCCGAAGGCTTTCGAGGAGATCTCCGATGCGGATTGGATGAGATTTTTCGAGGTCAACGTGATGAGCGGCGTGCGGCTTGGCCGGCATTATCTGCCGCGCATGAAGCAGCGCACTTGGGGGCGGATTGTTTTTATTTCCAGCGAATCGGCGGTACAGATTCCGGCTGAGATGATTCACTACGGAATGACCAAGACCGCACAACTTGCGGTCGCTCGCGGAATGGCGGAAACAACCGCAGGCACACAGGTTACGGTGAACAGCGTGCTGGTGGGGCCGACGGCATCGGAAGGCGTGATTGGTTTTGTCGATCAACTGGCGGCGCAGCAGAAAAAAGATCGCGCATCGGTGGGGAAGGAGTTTTTTCAGAGCATGCGGCCAACATCGCTACTGAAGCGATTTATCGAAGCCGAAGAAATCGGGACGTTCGTGACATTTCTTTGCAGTCCTTTGGCATCGGCGACGAACGGAGCGGCGCTGCGCGCGGACGGCGGCGTGGTGCGCTCGATTTTATGAGTAGATTTATTTGAAGATAACTAGTTGGACTCGGCGGCCGGAGCGGAAGTGACTTTCGCTTGCGTGGATTTTTGCGACTTGGCGGGAGGGACATGTTTTGAAGCCGATTTGGTCCCTGCGGTTTTTTTCGTGGGCGACGCCGCAGCCTGGGCGGCGAGTTTTTTCTCGTTGAAATCGCGCACGATGCGCGCCACGTAAGCTTTGGTCTCATAATACGGAGGCACGCCGCCGTACTGTTCCACTCGCTGCGGCCCGGCATTGTAGGCGGCCAGCGCCTTGATCAAATCGAAGTTATAACGCTCCAGCAGTTCGCGCAGATAGCGCGTGCCGCCTTCTACGTTGGATCGCGGATCGAAAGAGTTTTGCACGCCGAGTTGAGATGCGGTTTGCGGCATTAACTGCATCAATCCCTGCGCGCCCTTGGGCGAAACGGCACGCGCATTGAATCCGCTTTCCGCGCGAATGACGCTGTTCACCAGATCGGGATCGAGCTGGTAGTTTCCGCTGGCAGTTCTGACAACTTCATTCAGGTCGATTGGTCGGTCGCTTGGCTTTGGCGGAGGCGGTGCCTTTACATTCGAAACGGGCTCATCCGGCGCGGCTTCGAAATGGTCGATTTCCATAGTTGGAATGTCGACAAAACTTGAATTGTCGCCGTCCACGAACAGGCGCGTAATCAGGCCCATCACCTGGCGGCGTTCGTGGCGGATGGAGAATCCGTTGCGCAGGACGGCGGTGTCGGCCGCCGGGCAGGGGAGTGCAGTCATGGCGACTACGGCGACGAGTGTGCATACTCCGATTTGGATCGACTTCTTCATCTCACGTTTTAGCGGCTCACGACTTCGGCGATAGCGGCAGCGACTCCGCATCGGTCGTTGCCGAGAGTCAGATTCCAGCCGCGCCCGCGAAGCTCCTCACAGGCATTCCCCATGATAACCGGATGGCCGGCGAACTCAAGCATTTCCACATCGTTGTGGTTGTCACCGATGGCCATGACCTCTTCTCGACGGTAACCGCGATGGGCGGCCCATCGCTCTAGCGCGTGTCCCTTGGAGCAGCCGGCATTCAGCACGTCGACCATGGAAAGATCGCGCTCCGGATATTCGGTGCGCAGCACGGTGACACGGTTGCCCATGCCGCTGGCGTTGAGCGATCGTAAGGCTTCGACCATGCGGGCTGTCGAGCCACAGAACATGGCTTGCACCGGGTCCTTTGTCAGCGACTTCTCAAGGGGCACGACGAAGTCGATGTAGGCCATATTTTTTTCCAGCCAGCGGCGAATGCTTGCGCTCAGGTCGTCCAAATGCTCGAGAACAATGGCGCCTTTCGTTTCTTGATCAAAGGTCAGAACGGTATTGCCGCGGAAGGCTTGCATCGCTCCACAGAGTTCTCGACAAATTTCTCGCGGCATCAGGTCACGGTGAAAAGTTTCGCCCAATAAAGAGCGGGTAACTGCGCCGTTCGAACTGATCAGCCAGAGATCGAAACCTAACTGTTTTGCGATGGGAAGAGCGAAAGTGTGGCGGCGGCCGGTGACGAGGACGATTTCGATACCGGCGGCGTGGGCTTGGCGGAGAGCTATAAGATCGCTTTCAGCGATCTGAAACTGTGGGTTGAGCAGGGTGCCGTCGATATCGGAGGCGATAAGGCGGATGGGAGCGGGCTTTGCGGTTTGGGCTTTGGGACCTGGATTCAGAGTGATTTGTTGCACTTCTTTATTGTTGCATACCTGAGTGGGGGCTAGAGCTTGAGATCCTTAACACAGGGGACACGGGGGTTCACTGGGTAAATCTTGGTAAGTCTGTTGGCGTGTTATATTTCGCAAACGCATGGGACCGCTCTTCTTTTTCTTTATCTCGTGGTGGAAATTAGTCCTGATGGCAGTAGCCGTTGTGCACTTTATCCGCCGGCGTCCGGACACGTATTGGATTTTTATCATTCTATTTCTGGGATGGGTTGGGGCGTTGGTTTACATTGTGGCCGAAGTCATTCCTGATGCAGGACTGCTGCGCGGTTCGTTTCAGGTGTTTCCCCGGCGGCGGCGCATTCGTGAACTGGAGCGGGCCATCATCGACAATCCCTCGGCAGGCAACTATGAAGAGTTGGGCCAGTTGTACCTGGATAATGGAGAATTTGCCAGGGCGCGGGAATGTTATGACCGGTCGATTTCGCAGAGATCGGATTCGGTGGATCCGTTTTACCGGCGCGGAGTAGCGGAGGTTGAGTTGGGTGATTTTGCCGCGGCGGTTCCCGACATCGAGAGAGCCGTCAGCGCCGATCCAAATTACGACTTCCACCGTGGCGTCGGCTTGCTCGCGCACGCCTACGCCGAGACTGGAAACGTTGAAAAAGCGCAAGCGCTCTTTCAACAGGCGACGAAGACTTCTTCGAGTTCTGAGACTTATTACAACTACGCGGTGTTTTTGCAGGCGCAGGGGCGCGTGGACGAAGCTCGGCAGTGGGCGCAGAAAATTCTGGATCAGCGCCGGACCATGCCGGGGTATCAGCGGCGGCGGGAGCGTCCGTGGTTCCGGAAGGCGTACACGCTGCTCACGCGGCTGCGTTTGCAGGGTTAGGCGTTTGATATTGCCGAGGGAAAGGAGCCTTCGAGCTGCGCTCGACAGGACAGCCGAGGGCGGCTGTCCCCACATGAGCAATTCCCAACAGATCAGTAGCGATCGTTAGTGTCGATGTTGAAGCCGAGGATGGCGTTCACTTCTACGGGCTGCGCGCCGCGCATGGCGGGACGAAACTTCCAGCTGGGCAGAGAAGCCATAATTTTCGCAGTCATGGTGGCGGGACCGGGTTCGAGGACTTGGAGGTTTCTCAAATTCCCGGAGGCGTCGAGTCTGCCTTTCACTACCATTCGGGTGTGAGGAAGATCTGACGGCAGGTCAGTGCGCAGGCCCTGGGGGCCGGTAAGAGCTCCGGAATGCGCCGCCGCTGAGTTGGGATTGGTTTCGGCGAACTGCATCACGACCGTGCCGATTGTTGTATCGACGTAGACGGTGTAATTGTCGCCGGGTAGTTTCCCATAGAAATCAAAAGCTCCGCCGGATCGCGAAGTGGCGACTACGGTGATCGCTGGCCCATCCTGTGTTTTCATGGTCGAGGATCGCCCGGGGCCACCGGGGCCGCTGCTGCCGCCAGATCCGAAGCTTGGCAGGGTAACGATGGTGCTGCCACCGCGAACGTCTACGCCGGGGACTGCGGGAGAGCCGGTGGGAGCGCTGCCGGCGCCGCCGGGACCGGGAGTGGGAGAAATGCCGCCCCGTGCGGTGGAGTCGGAGCCATGGCCGGTGTCAGCGTTGCCTGCTCCGGAGCCTTCCGCGGTCAAGCCACTGCCGGGACCGTTGCCGTGTCCGATGCTTGCGCCGCCGCCGAGGCCACCAAGACCCGGCTTATCGCCGCCCGAGGGCGAGATGGCGAGAGCGCCTTTTGCACCGTCGCCCGGAATGCCCACAGCGGAGCCAGGTTGAGCCGATACGACGACTCCAGAATTGTCGCCGCTTCCAGGTGCTTGCTTCGGCGGGGCGAGCACTGAGCCGGAGTCGTTAGCACCACCGAAGCCGAAGCCTTTTCTGCCGGAGCCGGAGCCACCAGAACCAGCGCCGACGGACGGAGGAGGCGGAACGACGTTGCTCGCGAGAGTTGCCGTCCGGGATAAGCTTCGATTTCCCGACTGTCCGTTAGGGTCTGATCCGTTCACAGTTGGGGGCGGCGCAACCACGCTGATACCGGTGCCAAGAGTGGGGTTCCCTTTGCCTGCCGCGCCGGTTCGACCGGAAGTGGTCACCGATGGAGGTGGCGGGACGATATTTGCCCCTAGGTTTGTGCCCAGCGAAGTGCCGCGCGAAGTTGCGGAACCGGCATTTGCCGCAACGCCGGCAGCGGACGGCGGCGGGGGCACGATGTTGGCGGCGAGTGTGCCGGTCGCTCCTCCGCTCGCTCCGCCGCGGTTTGTGGAAGAGACGGCGGGCGGAGGAGGAACTACATCCTGGGTGCCGAAGAGCTTGCCGATGATGCTGCTGACGATAGATGAATTATTCGCCTGGGAGGGAGGCGGTGGAACCACAGCCGGCGAGGAACCGCGCGTTCCGCCGCTCTCAAGTCTGCGCAGATCGCGCGGTGAATCGGCCGAGGGAGGCGGAGCGACGACGGCAGGAGCGGGAAGCGTAAGTTTGGCGGCGTGAGCACTCTCGCGCTCCGGCGAGGAGACTGGCGGAGGCACGATCGCGAGGTTGTTCATTTGCACCCGCGAAGGGGAAACTTCGCGGTTCACGGATGCCGAAGCAGGCGGAATGATGCTGGTGCGGAGCGCCGGCGTGGAGCGAGACTGTGCCGTTGAGACTTGTGTGGAAGCCGGACCGATGATGTTGGCATTCAGCGCAGGCGCAGTTAGAGCACGCTCTCTCGCGACGTTCGGTGCAGGAGCGATGATGCTGCGATTCAAAGCGGGCGCGACTAATCTGTGCTCCGACTGGACGCTCGGAGCAGGCGGCACGACTGCGGAATTCAGAGTGGGAGCGCTGCGCGGATTGTTACTGGCGACACTGGGCGCGGGAGGAACGATGGAACCGAGCGTCACTCCGCCGCGAGATTGATCTCGAGTCACACTGGGTGCGGGAGCAATCACGTTGCTGGGAAGCCTAGGAGCGGTCATGGAAGAGTGGAGGCCCTCGGATGGCGGAGGCCCGACGTCAGGCGATTTGAATGCGAGCAGATTCGCGACGGCTGCGCTTGAAGAGGGAAGTTTGAGATTGGGAGCGTCGACGACTTGCGAGGTCAGGCCGCCGCCTCGAGCCACTCGAATGGTCTGCGTCCGGTGATGAGCTTGCTGGCCACCAGCGCGGCCGGAAGCGCCGGATTGAGCGCCGCCGAGATCGTCAACGCGCGGCAGTTCATCGGCTGAGTAGTAAATGACTTCGTCGGGGGTCAGGCGGGGAGCAGCATAGGGACGCAGGCGGTCAATCTGTCGCGGAAGAGCCGTGATAACGAACAGCAGGAAGGCTTCGAGTAAAACAGAAGCGATCAGACCACGGTACGGAAAAATTCCTGTTGCAGCTTCGCCAGCCAGGCGTGGACCAGAGCGAGCGAATGCAGGCCGAATTGAGGTGACGAAATCATCCCAGCGGGACGACCACTCGACCAACAGTTTGGGAGCGGCGTTTAGCTGAATGATTCTGATTTCGTCGAGTTGAAGAGTTTCGATCACAGCGAATTATGATCCGGCGCATGCCAATGGCGGAGAGACAGCTGCTAGCCAGACTCCTTTGTTCGGATTTCAATACTATCGCCCAGTGCAGTTCCCGTTCCGGCCACGGTGTGGCTGGGTAATTCCAGAACTGAGGTTGCCTGCATGCGGACTGGGGAGAAGCGCCAGGGCTGGAGGTTGTGCTCAACGTGCACCACCGTCCCTGCGCGGTCTAGATAGACTACGTCAATTGGGAATCGCATAGCAAGGGTGTGGACGCCGCGGCAGGGATTAATCCAGAGGCCGCGGCCATTACGGAAGTCATCGGCGGAAACTCCGAGCAGGCCGCGCAGCCTGGTTAAGTGAGTCTGAGCCACGGCAAGGTC
>DATNMU010000321.1:0-2256 GCA_035602195.1 Candidatus Acidiferrum sp. | reverse complement strand
GATTGCAGACGGCGTTGCTTCAGGCTCGAATGACGGCCGCCGCAAATACCGGGTGCGAGTACGCGGTGGTGGTGACGCAGGGCGGAACCACCTCACAGCGCAACTGCGAGCGCCTGGGATTCAGCGTAGCTTACAGCAAGGCAACCGTGATCAAGAAATTTGAGTAGGCATCTCGACCGAGAGTCCGGAGGAATGTCCGATTTCGCGGCATTCCTCCGAAACATTCCTCCTAAAACCGGAGTGAAGGCAGACTAAGCAACGTTCTCGGCGAAGAACTCTTCGATCTCATTCACTTCCTTATCGTTGAGACGCAAATCGCCGGCCCGCATGACGCCTTCAGCCTGCCTGGCATTGCGCGCCCCGACGATGGCTCCGGTCACCGCAGGATGATGCAGTGTCCATGCGATGGCGACTTCTCCAACCGAGCGGTTGTGACGTTTGGCGATTTCGCGCAAAAGCTCGACCAGCGCCAGGTTCCGCGAGAGATTAGGCTCCGTGAAATCAGGGTGGCTGCTGCGCCAGTCGTCTTTGGGAAGTTTTGCAGCGCGCTCACGGGTCATCGCGCCAGTCAGAAGGCCGGACGCCATCGGAGAGTAAACGATGACTCCGATCCCTTCCCGCAGACAATAAGGCAAAATGTCATCTTCAATCTCCCGGTGCAGCAGGGAGTAGGGGGGCTGCAGAGATGTTACCGGCGCAATTGCCTTTGCGCGTTTCAGTGGGCTACATTGAAGTTGGAAACTCCAACCCAACGCACCTTGCCCCTCGGCGCTTCAGGTCGGCCATCGTAGACCAGCCCTCTTCGAGTTCAGGGGAATCCGGCTCGGGAGGCCAGTGAATCTGGTAAAGATCGATCACATCGAGGGAAAGGCGGCGCAGGCTGTCCTCAACTTCGCGCCGGATCGAATCGGCTTTCAAGACCTTCTGAATATTCCCCTTGGCATCCCATCGCAGAGCGCACTTGGTGAAAACGTAGGGCCGGGGACCTGACCAACTTTTCAGTGCGCGGGCGACGACTTCTTCGGAGTGTCCTAAGCCGTAGACAGCAGCGGTGTCGATCCAGTTGACGCCCAGTTCGAGGGAACGATGAATGGCGGCGACGGAGTCTTCATCATTCTGCGATCCCCACGCGAACTGCCATCCCGAACCGCCCACCGCCCAGGCTCCATAGCCAACGCGAGTAATATTCAAATCAGAATTGCCAAGAGTGCGGGTTTGCATTTCGATCTCCTTGTAAAATTTGATTTACGGTCCCTGCCATCCGATTCAGAACTCGAACAGAATGAATGTCGATACAATTCGAAAATTTTGCCTGGCATTTCCGCAAGCCACGGAAAATCTGCAGTGGGGCGACGATCTTTGCTTCAAGATTGGCGGAAAGATTTTTGTCACGCTTGGGTTGGATCATCCGCGCCTCTGTTTGAAGTGTGCCCCGGAGACTTTCTCGGAATTGATCGAGCATGAGGACATCCATCCCGCGCCGTATGTGGGGCGCTACAAGTGGGTGATGCTTGAGAGGCTGGATGCGTTGCGTTGGGATGAGCTACGGGAACTGATTCGGCAATCGTACGCGATGGTTGCGGCGAAGACGCCGAAGAAGAGAGTGGGCAGCAAGAAGGGGGTATCTCCACCGGCATCGCGGCGGAAGAAAAGAGGTTAGCCGCCCGCTTCGTCGATAGAGTTGGCGGGCAGGAATGTCCGCCCACCCGAGCACCTGCCGATTTGACTCGGCTTGCCACCGTCGGCTAGCCTCAAGAGTCCGCCCATTCCTGGACAGCTTCTATCTTCATGAGATTCCGGCATAAATCATTGATTCTGCTGCTTATGGCGGCTATGGCAGTGGCCCGTGCGAACGGCTCAACGGAGCCGGTGCATGCGCAGCATGGGGTCGTAGTGAGCGTTCACGAATTAGCCTCGCGCGCCGGCGTAGAGATGATGCAGGCCGGCGGCAACGCGGTCGACGCCGCTGTGGCTACCGGATTTGCGCTGGCAGTGGTTCATCCCGCAGCAGGAAATCTGGGCGGTGGTGGATTCATGCTGGTTCGCATGGCGAACGGCGGCACCCATTTCATCGATTACCGGGAGAAAGCTCCAGCGGCGGCCACGCGCGATATGTATCTGGATGCGCACGGCAATGTGATCGAAGGGGCAAGCGAAATTGGATACAAGGCAATCGGCGTGCCCGGTTCGGTTGCCGGCATGGTTTACGCCGAGCAGAAGTACGGCAAGTTGACGCTCAAACAAGTGATGACTCCG